>JAKSDN010000856.1 GCA_022360075.1 Kiloniellales bacterium
CCCAACCAGCTTCGCCAGCATTACGAATCGCTCGGCCCCGAGCGGACGACCAAGATCGTCGCGGTCTTCGACAGCTCGGCGGGCGAGAGCCTGCGCGGAGTCGAGCAGCGGGTCAGACAACGGGACCTACAGGGCGCGGCCGATGAAGCGCACAGTTTGAAGTCGGCCGCAGACAGCCTCGGGCTGAAGGCCCTTGCGCGCGTCTCGGCAAGCATCGAGGCGGCTGCCAGGCGGCGGGACAGCGCGCACGTCGATCGGCTGCTGCCCGATCTGGTCTCGACCTTCTCGCAGTCCTCGCAAACTCTGAACCGCCATTGGCGGCGTCTCGCGAGCGAGCCGGGCGAATAGGTCTTGCGCTCAGAAACGGGCCGCTCAGTCGGCTTCGGCGGCGAAGAGGTAGCCGACGCCGTGCAGCGTGACGATGAGCCTCGGATCGCTCGGATCCTGTTCGATCTTGCGCCGCAATCGGCCGACCAGGACGTCGATCGTTCGGTCGTTCGGCGCCCAGTCGCGATGGCTGACGGAGTTCAACAGGCTGTCGCGGCTGCGCACCCGGCCCGGGTGTCTGGCAAAGGCAGCGAGCAGCTCGAACTCGCCGCGCGTCAGGTTGACGTCCTCGCCATCGGCTGAGGTCAGGCGCCGGGTGCCGAGATCGAGCGTCCAGCCGGCAAAGCGGAGCGCGGCCGAGCCGGTCTCGTTGACGCGCTGTTCGAGCTCCCTGATTCTGAGGGTCCGCCGCAGGAGGTTCCGCGAGCGGGCCAGGAGCTCGCGCGCGTTGAACGGCTTGGTGACGTAGTCGTCGGCGCCGACCTCGAGACCGACGATGCGATCCACCTCGTCGGTCCGGCCGGTCACCAGGATGGCGCCGACGTCGGAGCCGCGCCTGAGCTCGCGCAGCAGGGAAAGGCCGTCCTCGCCAGGCAGGTTCAGGTCCAGGAGGACGAGATCGATTCCGCCGCCCTCGAAGATGCGGCGCATCTGGCGACCGTCCTGCGCCTCGCTGACCCGAAAGCCCTGTGTCTCGAAGTAGCCCGCTAGCGTGGTCCTCGTGACCCGATCGTCCTCGACGATGAGGACATGGTGCGCGCTCGCCATACCTGCGCTCTCCAGCTTGAACCCCAGAGTTGGCGCAGCGGTCTATTCACATCACGTTTACATCTTTGTACAGCGCGTTGAGCTTCCGCCGCAACGCCATTTACACGGCCTGCCTACACAGGGGCGCAAGCGAAGGCTCACTGCGAGAGGGTTGGGGTGTGGTTCTGCGTGCCTGGCGCTGGTTCTGGTCTCCGTCGAGCAAGTACGCCTGGGGGCTGATCTTCCTGCTCGGCGGTGTCGGCGGCATCGTCTTCTGGGGCGGCTTCAACACCTTCATGGAATACACGAACCGCATGGAGTTCTGCATCTCCTGCCACGAGATGCGCGAGACCGTCTACGAGGAATACAAGACATCGGTGCACTACCAGAACGCCTCGGGCGTGCGGGTGATATGCTCGGACTGTCACGTGCCGAAGGAATGGACGGCCAAGCTGCTCCGCAAGATCCGGGCGACCAACGAGCTCTATCACCACCTCGTCGGCACCATCGACACGCCCGAGAAGTACGAGGCCAAGCGCCTGGAGCTGGCTCAGCACGTCTGGGACTCCATGGAAGCGAGCGACTCGCAGGAATGCCGCAACTGCCATACCTACGAAGCGATGGCCTTCCACAAGCAGGAGAAGAAGGCCGCCGAGCTCATGCAAAAGGCCCAGGAGGAAGGCGAGACCTGCATTTCCTGTCACAAGGGCCTGGTCCACAAGCTGCCCGACATGACCAAGGGCTACAAAGCCATGTTCGATGCCCTGGTTGTCGAGGCTGGCGAGAAGAACACCTCATCGGACGTCGTCCACACGGTGGTCATGACCCCGATGTTCTTCGCCCCGGAGAAGACCGACGCCAAGGGCAAGGGACCCGTTCGTCTGCTGGCCGCGACGGAGCTCAAGGTGCTGGAGCGCGACGACGACAGGCTCCAGGTCCGGCTGGACGGCTGGCAGCAGGAAGGTGCCGAGAAGGTGTTCTACGCCCTCATGGGCCATCGGATCTTCTCGGCCACGCTCGGCAAGGCCGCGATCGCGGAGGTCGAGCGTCACGAAACGCTGGTCGATCCGGATACCGAGATCACCTGGCACCGCGCCAGCCTGATCGGCTGGATTCCGGCCGACAGCGTCGTCGACGACCAGGCCCAGCTCTGGGCCTACGGCAAGGAAATGTACAACGCGAGCTGCTCGACCTGCCACTCCCTGCCCGCGCCGAACCACTTCCTCGCCAACCAATGGATCGGCACGCTGAAGTCCATGAAGCGCTTCATCACGCTCGACAAGCAGGAGTACCGCTTCCTGCAGAAGTATCTGCAGTTCCACGCCAAGGACACGGCCGGCGATGGCCATAGTTGAGGACAGGTCCCGCCAAGACACGATCCCGTCTTGGCACGCAACGGAGCGGGCCGCGCTCTATCGCTGGCTGGCCGGCCTCTTCGCCCGCGAGCCGGGCGCAGGGGAGATCGCGCGCTATCGCGGTCCGGAGATGGCGGGCGTCTTTGCCATGCTGGAAGATGATCCCGCCTTGGCCGAAGGCGCCAACAGCTTGCGCCACGTGCTGAATCGGGAGGTTTCCGATGACGCGCTGGCAATAGACCTCGCCAGCAGCTTCGCAAGGCTGTTCCTCGGCGCCGGCGGCCGCCGCTCCGCACCGCCCTACGAGTCTGTTTACAGCGGCGAGACGGGCAACACCCACGGCGCGGCGACAGCGGAAATGCAAACGCTGCTGCGCCGCTACGGGCTCGCCCCTTCGGGCGACTTCTCCGAGCCGCCGGACCACATCGCCATTCAGCTAACCGTCATGGCTGAGCTCATCGGTGGCGAAGAGCTGGAGCCGTCCCAGTCGATGCGGCGACAACGGGACTTCCTGAACCGCCATCTGCTGAGCTGGACGCCGCGCTTTCTGGCCGCCTGCTTCGAGCATGATCCGAGCGGCTTCTACGCCGGGCTGGCGCGCCTCACGGGCGCCTTTCTGGAGCGAGACCTCGAACACTTAACGTCGCTGTCGCCGAGCTGAGAGTTTCGGCGATACCGATGCCGTTATCGACGCCTGAATTGGGCTGCAAGGCTATCCTGCGTCCTTCGAGACGCGCCCTATCGGGCGCTCCTCAGGATGAGGTAGATCTTTGGTGGCATAAAGAAATGTCCTCATCCTGAGGAGCCCGCGTGAGCGGGCGTCTCGAAGGACGCACAACCGCAGTCCAGCACTCCTTGAGCATTACAGCTCGATCCACACCGCCGTTTGCAGCCCGTTTACAAACTTCTACATCCCGTTCAAGGCACGCGGGAACCCTGTTTACAGGCGAGCGATACAACGGATCTTGCCGACCGGACGCGCAGATCCCGGTCATCGAGCTTCGAGCCTGAAGACGTAAAGGGGGCAGGGTCATGAGTGGATTGAGCGACAAACGCCGAATGAGCGCGGTCTCGCGCCGGCGGTTTCTCCAGGCATCGGCGATCACGGGCGCGCTGGGCGGCCTTGCGCCCGCGCTGCTGACCCGCGGCGCCATGGCGCAGAGCGGTGCCGACGGCGAGGTCCTGACCGGCTCGCACTGGGGTGCGTTCCACGCGAAGGTGGAAGACGGCCGTTTCGTCGCGATCCGGCCCTGGGAGGGCGATCCGAGCCCAAGCCCTCAGCTC
>JAKSDN010001391.1 GCA_022360075.1 Kiloniellales bacterium
GTCCCTGCGCGGCGGCAAGACGCTGGACGAGATCGGCCCCGAGCCGGAGCTCTACTCCCTCAACAACTCGGGCCGCTTCCAACTCAACTTCCGCCAGCAGCCGCCGCTGATCCCGCACAAGATCGACCGCTATCAGATCAACGTGAAGGTCAATCAGTGCATGCGCTGCCACGACTGGCCCTACAACGTGCAGGAAGGTGCGCCGAAGATCAGCGAGACCCACTACATGAACCGCGAAGGGGTCGCACTCGACCACGTATCGCGCACCCGCTGGTTCTGCACCCAGTGCCACGTGCCGCAGGTCAATGCGCGGGCGCTGGTCGAGAACACCTTCGAGTCCGCTATCGACGTCGACTGACGCTCACCAACGGGGCATTCCGACAGACGGGGAACAAGAGATGGCTGAACAAGCGGCCGCGGCACCGAAGCAACGCTGGTATGTCCGGCTCTGGAACTTCATCGCCAAACCCTCGATGCGCTATTCGCTGGGCCTGCTGGTTGCCATTGGCATCGGCCTCGGCGTCGTGGGCTGGGGCGGCTTCAACTGGTCGATGGAGCTGACCAACACGGAGACCTTCTGCATCTCCTGCCACGAGATGGAGCGCAACGCCTATCGCGAGTACAAGGAGACGATCCACTACAGCAATCACTCCGGCGTGCGCGCGACCTGCCCCGACTGCCACGTGCCGAAGACCTGGATCCACAAGATGGCGCGCAAGATCCGCGCGACGAACGAGCTCTATCACCACTTCCGCGGCACGATCGACACGCGCGAGAAGTTCGAGGCCAAGCGCATCGAGCTCGCGACCCACGTCTGGGAGGCCATGAAGGAGACCGACTCCCGCGAGTGCCGCAACTGCCACAACTTCGCCTATATGGACTTTACCTTGCAGGAGGATCGCGCAGCGCGGCGCCATCAGGAGGCGATCGACGAGGGCATGACCTGTATCGACTGCCACAAGGGCATCGCGCACGATCTTCCGGAAGGCGCCTACGAGGCCGAGCGGCAGATCAGCGAGCGCTGACCAGCGATCTTGGAATTCCCCGAGGTCCGATCAATCCAAGAAGGAGACGAGGATGACAGCGCTTCCCCCATCCGGCGCGGGGACCTTCGCCGCCGAGTTCCCCGATGTCTGGAAAGCCTATGAGGCGCTGGGCGCGGCCTGTTCGGCCGCAGGTCCGCTCGACGACCGGACGCGGCGCTTGATCAAGCTCGCACTATCTGTCGGCGCCGCCTCGGAAGGTGCCGTGCATTCCCATGCCCGCCAGGGTCTCGAGGCGGGCTTGAGCAACGAGGAGATCATGCAGGTCGCCGCCTTGGCGATCACGACCCTCGGCTTTCCGAGAGCCATGGCCGCGATGAGCTGGATTCGCGACGTGGCGTCGGAGTCCGGCTCGAGTTGACCCGAGAGGACTAGCGCTTGCCGTCCATGGCAGAGGCGTTAGCGAGCGATGAGCCCGAGAACTTGTATTGCAGTTGGCGTGGACGTTCAGTCAGCGCAGCAGGACCGCAGTGCGTCCTTCGAGACGCGCCCTGGAAGGCGCTCCTCAGGATGAGGTAGATCTTTGGTGGCATAAAGAAATGTCCTCATCCTGAGGAGCTCGCGTCAGCGGGCGTCTCGAAGGACGCACCATGGCATTCCAGCGCTTCGTCGATTTCTCCACAAATGCTCACAGTTGCGCATCGGCGCCGGAAGACTGGATTGCTTCGCTGCGCTCGCAATGACAGCGTGAGATCCGACGTGCGGCCCCCTCACTCCCCGGCCGCGACCTTGGGTGGCTGCGGCGCCTCGACATCCGGAACCTCTTCGACCGCCGCCACGGGCCGACGATCCGGCGGAGTGACCAAGCCGCCCGAGACGACCATCTTCAGTCCCTCCTCCACCGTCATCGAGAGCCGCCGCGCGCCCTCCTTGGGCACGAAGAGCAGGAAGCCCGATGTCGGGTTCGGCGTGGTCGGCAGGAAGACGTTCACGACCTCGTCGCTGGGCACATCGCTGATGCTGTCGTGGCTCTCGCCGGTGTAGAAGCCGATGGCCCAGACCTCGGGGCGCGGATACTGGATCAGCACGACCTCGCGGAAGGCGTTCGACTTCTGCGCCAGGATGGTCTCGATGATCTGCTTGATGGCGCTGTAGAGGCTGCGCACGAAGGGTACCTGGTTGAGGACCCGCTCGCCCGTGCGCATGATGTAGCGCCCGGTGAATCCGGCGGTCAGCATGCCGATCAGCGTCAGGCCGACGAAGGCCACGATGAGCCCCAGGCCCGGAATGTCGTAGGGCAGATAGGTCTGCGGATTCCACTGCGGCGGCACCAGCGGCACGAAGCGGGCATCGATGAAGGTCACGAACTTCCAGACCAGCCATAGGGTGATGCTGATCGGCGCCGTGACCAGCACGCCGGCCAGCACGTAGTTGCGCAGCCGCGCCATCAGGCTCGCCCGCAGCCGGCCCGGCTGCACCCAATAGACCGCCTCCGGCTTCGCGTCGGGCTCGATCGGCGGCTCGACCTCCGCGTGCACGTGCTCGGTCTTGGGCGGTGTGACGATACCGCCGGAGACCACCAGCTTGATGCCTTCCTCGACGCTCAGGTCGACGATGTGCACGTCGCGCTCGGGCACAAAGAGCAGGAAGCCCGTGGTCGGGTTCGGCGTGGCGGGAATGAAGACGTTGTAGACCGTCTCGTCGGTCAGGCCCTGGACCTCGCCCACGGTCTGGCCGGTGATGAAGCCGATCGCCCAGGTCCCGCGGCAGGGATACTCGATCAGGCAGACCTGCCGGAAGGCGGTCGACTTCTGGGCCAAGACCGTCTCGAAGATCTGCTTCGTGGCGCTGTAGACGCTGCGCACGACCGGGACCTGGGCCAGCGCCCGCTCGCCGTAGCGCATCACCGAGCGCCCGGCTAGGCCCGCGGCGAAGAAGCCGACCGTTGCCAGGAAGATGAAGCCGAAGACCAGCCCCAACCCGGGAATTGAGAAGGGCAGGTAGGTCTCGGGGTTCCAGGCCGGCGGGATCAGCGGCGTCACCCGGTCGTCGACCCAATTGATCAGGTTCCAGGCGACCCAGATGGTGATGCTGATCGGCGCCGTGACCAGAATGCCCGCGAGGAAGTAGTTCCGCAGCCGAGTCAGGAACCCGACCCGCAGGTGCTTGGGCGTGGGGGGGCGTTGCACCTTGGGCGGACGGGTCCGCTTCTTCTTTCCTTCTCGCTCCGCGTTCTGCTTCCGCAAGGCGTCTCTCCGGTCCTCTATTCCGCCCTCCTCCTCGTATATAGGGGCTTTTCAAGCGCTCCGACAGTGACTTTGCGGCTACAGGAAAGCCTGGAGCGCGGCCAGCGTCTCCTCGGGCCGTTCTTCGGCCAGAAAGTGGCCGCAGGCCAGCGCTTCGCCGCTCACCTCCTCTGCCCTTTCGCGCCAGACCGCCAGAACGTCGTAGGTCCGCCCGACCACGCCCTCGGCGCCCCATAGCACCAGCAGCGGGCAGGCGAGCTTGCGGTGCAAGTCCGCCCGGTCGTGCTCCAGGTCGATGTCGGCGGCGGCGCGGTAGTCCTCGCAGCTCGCGTGGATGGCCTCGGGCTTGGCGAAGCAGCGCTTGTACTCGGCCACCGCGGCCGGGTCGAACACCCCGTCCCGGCGGCTCCAGGCGCCGATCTTGCGCTCCAGGTAGGCGGCCGGGTCCGCGCCGATCAGGCGCTCCGGCAGGTCGAAGGGCTGGATCAGGAAGAACCAGTGGTAGTAGGCCCGCGCGAAGTCCATGTCGGTGCGCTCGTACATGGTCAGCGTCGGAGCGATGTCGAGCACGGCGGCCTTCTCCACCCGCTCCGGGTGGTCGAGCGCCAGGCGATGGGTGACCCGCGCGCCGCGGTCGTGGCCCACAACGCGGAAGCGCTCGTAGCCGAGCGTGGCCATGACTTCGGCCTGGTCCTGGGCCATGGCACGAAAGGCATAGGCCTTGTGCCGCGCGCCGCCGTCCGGCTTGCTGGAATCGCCGTAGCCGCGCAGGTCCGCCGCCACCACCGTGAAGCGCTCGGCCAGGCGGGGCGCGATCTTGTGCCACATGACGTGGGTCTGGGGATAGCCGTGCAGGAGCAGCAGCGGTGGCCCCTCCCCGCCCCGGCGCAGGTGGATCTCGGCGCCGGAGGTCTCGATGTGCCTTGTCTCGAAGCCCTCGAACACCGGAAATTGAACCCCTTTTGACTCGCCTGTGCCGTACGAAGCCCAAACATAGCCCAAGAACCAAGAAGGTTTCGAGGCCATGCCGATCACGCCGAGGCTCCAGGCGCTTGCCACGGCCGTACCCCCTTACGCGCTCAAGCAAGAAGACGTCGCCGACGCGGCCAGGCGAATCTTCGAGGACCGGGCCGGAGAGATCGAGCGCCTGCTGCCGGTCTTCGCCAATACCGGAATCGCGACCCGCTATTCCTGCGTCCCACTGGATTGGTATCTCGAGCCGAGCGACTGGGAACAGCGCAACCGGCTCTATCTCGAGAACGCCGAGACGCTGATCGAGCGGGCGGCGGGGCGATGCCTCGAGCGCGCGGGCGCGCGGCCAGAGGAAGTCGAGGCCCTGGTCGTGGTCTCGACGACCGGCCTGGCCACGCCGAGCCTGGACGCCCGCCTGATGGCGCGCATGCCTTTCCGCCGCGACACGCAACGCCTGCCGATCTTCGGCCTGGGCTGCGCCGGCGGCGTGCTGGGTCTCGCCCGGGCCGCGGCCCTGTCGCGCGCGCTCGACGGTGGGCCGGTCCTGCTGCTGGTCGTCGAGCTTTGCGGTCTGACCTTCCGCCGCAACGACGCCTCGAACGCGAATATCGTGGCCTCGGCCCTGTTCGGCGACGGTGCGGCCGCCGCGCTTGTCAGCGGCGCCGAAACCCCGTCGTCGGCGGCGATCGCCGGCTGGGGTGAACACACCTGGCCCGACAGCCTCGAGGTGATGGGCTGGCGCATCCTGCCGGACGGCTTCGGCGTGCTTTTCTCGCAAGACATCCCGAGTCTTGTGCGCCGGGAGTTCGGGGCGGCTGCCGACCGCTTCCTGGACGGGCGGCGCTTGGGCCGCAACGACCTGGACGGCCTCGTCTGCCACCCGGGCGGCGCCAAGGTCGTCGCCGCGCTTGAGGCAGTGTTCGAACCCGGCACGCAGGGCCTGGAAGACGCGCGCGCCATCCTGCGCGACTACGGCAACATGTCGGCGGCGACGGTGCTTTTCGTGCTGGAGCGGATCATGGCCCGCCGTCTCTCGGGACGTCACCTGGTCTCCGCGCTCGGCCCCGGCTTCACCGCCGGATTCGCCCTGCTCGAAGCGTGATGGGCCTGGTCCAGATCATCGTACTCCTGGTCGCGCTCCAGCGCCTGGGCGAGCTGCTCTACGCAAGGCGCAACACCAGGCGCCTGCTGGCGGAAGGCGCCGTCGAGGTCGGTGCCGGTCACTACCCCTTTATGGTTGGGCTTCACGCCGCCTGGCTGATCGCGCTCGCCGCCCTCGTGCCGCCGGAAGCGGAGCCGTCGTGGTTTCTGCTGGCGGTGTTCCTTTTGCTTCAGGCCGGACGTCTCTGGGTTCTCGCCAGCTTGGGACGCTTCTGGACCACGCGGATTATCTCGCTGTCCGGCGTGCCCCTGGTGCGCGCCGGGCCCTACCGCTATTGCCGTCACCCCAACTACCTGATCGTGGCGGCGGAGATCGCCGTCCTGCCATTGGCCTTCGGCGCGTGGAATATCGCCCTGGCATTCACCGTTCTCAATGCAGGCTTGCTGCTCCGGCGGATCAAGTTGGAGGAAGAAATTCTTGCCGATCGCCGAGCCACCCTCACGCACCGCCCGGAGCATCAGCCCCAGCCCTAATTTTATTCATTCCTCGTGTGACAAATGCCATGGAACCCTTTTCACAAAGTCTTTATCAGAAGATTCGTCAAGCGACTCGATGGATCACAATATTCACAAGGGAAATCACGTCTCCTTGGCCGCCGTTGATTTGCCTCAAATGGCAGCAAATATTAAGGGGACAGTGAAAGTTCTGTCTTATTGTCGCATCGGGCCGGCAACTTGACCAGCAATCGACCGACTATTCGGTCTGGAGGTAGCCATGACGACCCTAAGCAAGACAGCGGCCATCGCGGCCTCTGCCGCGATGCTGACGGTCGCCGTAGCCGCACCCGCTTCGGCGCAGCTTTCGAACTGCGCGCCCCGCGACACGATCCTGGCGCGCCTGTCCAAGACCTATGCCGAGAAGCCCGTCAGCCTCGGCATCACGGCCAAGGGCAGCCTGCTCGAAGTTCTGGCCGGACCGGAAGGGACTTGGAGCATTCTTCTGACCAAGCCGAACGGGCCCACCTGTCTGGTGGAGCACGGGGAGTCTTGGCAGGAGCGGACGCCGGAACCCGACGACCCGCTGGCCTGATCCAACAGCAAAAGCCGGGAGCGGCGGCCCCCGCCGTCAGGCGCTGATGCCCTGCCGCCGCTCGCCGGCAAGCTGCTCCCGGAGCCAGGCTTCGAAGCGCTCGCGTTGGATCTCGGTCAGGTGGAGAGCGTGCTTGGTCCGGCGCTGCAACAGATCCTCGGCGCCACATACCCACTCATTGTCCATCAGGTAACGGGCCTCGCGCTCGTAGAGCAGCCCGCCGAAATGTCGCCCGAGATCGCGTATCGCCGAGGCCTCGCCCAGAAGGCTCTCGGCCCGGGTGCCATAGAGCCGCGCATAGTGCTGACCGAGATCCCGGCCGAGCCAAGGGCGGGCCCGTTCGAAGTCGGCCAAGAAGGCCTCGAAGTCGGCCTCCGGTAGGTCGCCGCCCGGGAGCGCCACTCCTGCGGTCCAGGCCCCGCCAACGCCCGGCAGAAACGCCGCGAGCCGGTCCAGGGCATGCTCTGCCAGCTTGCGGTAGGTCGTGATCTTGCCGCCGAAGATCGTCAGCAGCGGCGGCCGGGTCGAGTCCTCCGCCCCTTGCGGATCGACGTCGAAGACGTAATCGCGGGTCACCGCCGAGGGATTGGCCGTTGAGTCATCGTAGAGCGGACGCACGCCGGCGAAGTCGTGCAGCACGTCGCCTGGACCAAGCTGGGTCTTGAAGTAGCGGTTGACCACCGCGATCAGATAGTCGACCTCGGCCGCCTCGATGGAAACCGCCTCCGGCGCGCCCTGGTAGGGAACGTCCGTGGTGCCGATCAGGGCGAGGCCGTCCTCGTAGGGATTGACGAAGATCACGCGCTTATCGCTGTTCTGCAGGAGATAGGCCTGCGGCCCTTCCCAGAACTTCTTCACGACGATGTGACTGCCCTTGACCAGACGCACGCGCCGCTCGCTGTTGACGCCGGCGACGCCGGCCAGCACCGCCTCCACCCAAGGGCCGGCCGCGTTGACCAAGGCGCGGGCCCGAAGCTGGCGGCGGGCGCCGCCGTTGGGATTAGCCAGCTCGACCTGCCAGAGCCCGTCCTCCCGCCGTGCCGAAAGGCAGGCCGTGCGGGTGAGCACTTGCGCGCCGCGTTCGGCGGCATCGAGGGCGTTCAGCACCACGAGACGCGAGTCGTCGACCCAGCAGTCGGAGTATTCGAAGGCGCGCCGGTAGTCTGCCTTCAGCGGCAGCCCCTCGGGCGCGGCGCGCAGATCGAGGCTGCGCGTGGCCGGCAGGCGCCGGCGCCCGCCGAGATGGTCGTAGAGCAACAGACCGGCGCGGATCAGCCAGGCCGGCCGCTGCTCGGCGCTGTGCGGCAGCACGAAGCGCATCGGCCAGATCACGTGGGGCGCGGCCTCGAGCAGGACCTCGCGCTCGATCAGCGCCTCGCGAACCAGCCGGAACTCGTAGTATTCGAGGTAGCGCAGACCGCCGTGGACCAGCTTGCCGCTGCGCGACGAGGTGCCCTCGGCGAGGTCCCCCTTCTCGCAAAGCACCACGCTCAGACCCCGCCCCGCGGCGTCGCGCGCGATCCCCGCGCCATTGATGCCGCCGCCGATGACGAGCAGGTCGATGGGCTCCGATTGCGGCGTCATCGGCGCTAGCGCCTCGCTTCTTTTGGGCGCTGCGCGCCCGCCCCCCACCCGGCGCTCCGCGCCGACCTCCCCCTCAAGGGGGGAGGTGAGATATCGAAGCCTGACATTCCCCTCCCCCCTTGAGGGGGAGGGCTCGGGTGGGGGGCGTCCGCGAAGCGGACCAAAGAAAGGGAGAGGCCCATCGATCGCACAGAAGACCGCCTAGCGAACCGCCCTGACCCTACGCCGTCTTCGTCTTCGGCCTCGGGCCGTAGCTCTTGAACTTCTCCTTCACGTGGGCGATCTCCTCGTCGGACAGCAGCTTGGGGCCGCCGATCTGCAGGCTGACGACGTACTGCCTTGCCAGGGTCTCCAGCTCGACGGCCAGCCACAGCGCCTTCTTCAGCTCCGCGCCGATGGCGATCATGCCGTGGTTGGCGAGCAGGCAGCAGGTCCGGCCCTCCAGCGCCTTCAAGGCGTTCTGCGACAGCGCCTCGGTGCCGTAGGTGGCATAGGGCGCGCAGCGCACGCTCGGGCCGCCGCAGGCCGCGATCATGTAGTGCACCGCCGGAATCTCCATGTGCCGGATCGCCAGGGCCGTGCAATAGGTCGGATGGGCGTGCACGACCGCGTTGGCATCCTGCCGCGTGTTGTGAATGTCGAGGTGAAAGCGCCACTCGGTCGAGGGCACGAGATCGCCAACGTAGGTACCGTCGGCGGCCATGAAAAGGATGTCGCCCGGCGCCATCTCGTCGTAGGGCAGACCGCTCGGCGTGATCAGCATGCCGTCCTTCCAGCGCACGCTGATGTTGCCGGAGGTGCCTTGATTGATGCCGAGCTCGTTCATCTGTCGGCAGGCTTCGATAATCTCCTGCCTGATGGCACGTTCCTGTTTCGTCATCTAGGGTCCTTCTCCGTTGGACA
>JAKSDN010000064.1 GCA_022360075.1 Kiloniellales bacterium
CCTTCCGCTTCAACAGCAAGGTCGCCGAGATCCTGCGGGACGGCGACAAGGTCACCGGGGTGGCGCTCGACGACGGCACGCGCATCGAGGCACCGGTGGTGGTCAACGTCGCCGGCCCGCACTCCTACCTGGTCAACCGGATGGCCGGGGTCGAGGCCGAGATGAACATCAAGACCCGCGCGCTGCGCCAGGAGGTCGCCCACGTGCCGGCGCCCGAGGGCTTCGACTTCAAGTACGTCACCTCGGACAGCGACATCGGCTGCTATTGCCGGCCCGAGGTCGGCGACCACATCCTGGTCGGCAGCGAGGACCCGGAGTGCGACGAGCGCGAGTGGGTCGATCCCGACGATTTCAACCGCGACTTCACCGACCAGTGGAACCAGCAGGTCTACCGCTACGCCCAGCGGCTGCCGAGCCTCGGCATCCCGAATCGGCCGAAGGGCGTGGTCGACCTCTACGACGTCGCCGACGACTGGATACCGATCTACGACAAGTCGAGCCTGGGCGGCTATTACATGGCGATTGGCACCAGCGGCAACCAGTTCAAGAACGCCCCGGTCGCCGGCAAGATGATGGCCGCGCTGATCGCCTACTGCCAGGACGGCAAGGACCACGACCGCGCGCCGCTCCGGTTCACGCTCGCCAACAGCGGCCGCGACATCGACATCGGCTTCTATTCGCGCCTGCGCGAGATCAACGAGGAGAGCAGCTTCTCGGTTCTGGGGTAAGGGAGCGGGCGCTGTTTTCGCGACGGCGTGTGTTGGCTACGAAGCGGACGTGGTTTTGACACGGATGAACGGGATGAACACGGATGATCGTGTTGTACCGGGTCAGTCCGAGTTTGAGGAGAGTTAGGCTCATTCACGCACGTTCTTGAACGATCCGATTCGTCCCATCCTCCTCATGCTGAGCCTGTCGAAGCAGGAGGATTGCTCGGCGTGATGAGCCAGAGCGGAGCGATCCTCACCCTTCGACAAGCTCAGAGACTGTAAGTGAATCTATGCAGTGCTGGAGCGCGATCGTGCGTCCTTCGAGACGCCCGCTAACGCGGACTCCTCAGGATGAGGTCTTTTCTT
Organism: Kiloniellales bacterium; assembly: GCA_022360075.1. The sequence continues at coordinate 1,077 of JAKSDN010000064.1, forward strand.
ATTGCCATCAACGATTTACCTCATCCTGAGGAGCGCCCATCAGGGCGCGTCTCGAAGGACGCACGGTGTTGATGCAGTGCAATGCGAAGGTCCGAGCCAATAAGTTCACAAGCTCTC
>JAKSDN010000857.1 GCA_022360075.1 Kiloniellales bacterium
CTCTGGTAAGCCCAAAAGCGGACGCAAAGGCGGCAAGCCGGCGCGGCGGCGCCTGGTCAGCGGCCGGGTTCAATCCAAAAAGGGCAAGAAGACGCCGGCGCCGCGCAAGCCGAGCGGGCGGTCGGAGGAAAAGCCCGAGGCTTCGGTTTCGCCCGAGGCGAAGGACGCCGCCACCGGGAGCGCTGCCACGGGCAAGGCTGAAGTCCCCACCGAAGCCGACGGCGACGCCAAGCTGGGCGCCGACGCAGCTCCCGAGGCGCCGGACAAAGCCGACAGCGCGCAAACGCCGAAGTCCGGCAGCCCCGAAACGGAACAAGCGCCGCGAACCGATGGGGCAGCCACGGCCGGGAACGGGGAGGCGCAGCGGGAGGGCGAATCCGAGCCCCGCGGTCCGGAGCGAAACGGAGAGCCGGCAGGAAAGCTCGGCGCTCTGGGCTCGGAGCGTGAGCCCATGGCGACGCAATCTGACCCGAATCAATCCCAGGTCACACGGCGCCTCTGGCCGATCTTTCTGCTCTTGCTGGTCCTGATCGGCGGCGCGGCGGCCTGGGTCTACTGGGACCTGCAGCATCAAGGCGACACGACGGGGCCGGCGATGGTGGCGGAGGAACTCAGGGAACTCGAGTCCCTCCTCGCCGAATTGGATTTCGCGACCGGCGAGGTCGACGGCGTGGTGGACGATCAGACGCGCGCGGCGATCAACCTGTTCCAGGAGTTCGCCGGCCTGCCCGTGGACGGCGAGCCATCGCCGGAGCTGCTCGTCGAACTGCGCGAGGTCTCCAACCTGATGAAGGACGGCGGCTGAGGGCCGGCGCAGGACGTTCGCACGGAGCCCTAGTACCCACTATCGCGAGAGGATGATACGTGTGATCGCTGGTCTTGGCTTTTGGGTAGGAGAGGACGCGCCGGCGGTGTTGACCACCGTCAAGTGTTCTCGACGCCCGCCAAAAGCCAAGAGCAGCGACCGTCAGGCGCCGCTCTCCGCCCCTCGGACGTCGTCGCGCGATTCTTGTGGTGGGGCCACACCACGGCGAACCGCGCTCCTAGCCGAGGGGCGGATAGCGGCGTCAC
>JAKSDN010000532.1 GCA_022360075.1 Kiloniellales bacterium
ATCCAGGGCATCCTGAACCGCGACTTCCCGGTGGTCCAAGGCGCGATCCTCGTGGTCTCGGCGATCTTCGTCTTCGCCAACCTGCTGGTCGACCTGCTCTACACCGTGATCGATCCGAGGATCCGCTATGAGTAGGACGACCCTGGAGCCGCTCGCGAGCGTCGAGGCGCTCGAAGCCGAGGCCGAGCTCGAAGCCACGCGCGGTCGCCGGCGACGTGCCCTCTGGTGGCGCTACATCGTCAGCGACAAGAAAGCGCTGGTCGGTCTCATCGTCTTGACGGTCTTCACCCTGGCCGCCGTCTTCGCGCCGCTGATCGCGCCCTACGACCCGAACTCGATGGAGTTCGACATGATCGGCGCGCCCTCGATGGCACATCCGCTCGGCACCGACGATCTCGGCCGCGACCTCCTGAGCCGGATTATCCACGGCGCCCAGGTCTCGCTTTTCGTCGGCGTCTCGACGGTGCTGATCGCGCTCGTCGCCGGCGTCGTCCTGGGCGTCGCCGCCGGCTACTACGGCGGTTTCATCGACACCGTCATCATGCGCTACATCGACCTGCAATGGGCCTTCCCGAACTTCCTGATCGCGGTCTATCTGGTGGCCGTTTTCGGGACCGGCCTGTCGAACGTGATCGTCGCGATCTCGCTCGCCTTCGTCGACGACTTCGCGCGTATCGCCCGCGGCATGGTGCTGACCATCAAGCAGGAGCAGTACGTCGATGCCGCCCGAACCGTCGGGGCCTCGGATTTGCGGATCATGGCGCGCCACATCCTGCCGAACGCCATGGCGCCGCTGATCGTGCAGGCGACGGTCAGCGTCTCCTACGCCATCCTGACCGAGGCCAGCCTGTCGTTCCTCGGCCTCGGCGTCGACGCCTCGACGCCGACCTGGGGCCTGATCCTCGCCGAGGCGCGCAGCTTCATCTCGCGCGCCTGGTGGCTCGGGGTCTTCCCGGGCCTGGCGATCATGCTGGTGGTGCTCAGCATCAACTTCGTCGGCGACGGCCTGCGCGACCTGCTCGACGTGCGCGAGACGAAGGACGTGGCTTAGGACAGGCGCCGCTCAGGCCGGCGCGAAGACCGGCTGCCAATCCTCGATGCCCTTGAGCTCGAAGCTGCCGACCTCGAGCATCGGCTGGCCGATGGCCGTCGCGAAGGCGGCCGAGGCGAGAATCGGCCGCGACAGCACGCCCGATAGCCGGCTGATGCGGCTGGTGAGGTTCACGTCCTTGCCGATCACCGTGAAGTCGAGGCGCTCGCCGGCGCCGATGTTGCCGTAGGCCGCCTGGCCGTAGTGCAGGGCGATGCCGACGCTGAGGTCGTGCCAGCGAATCTCCTTGTCGCGGTTGAGCGCGGCCATCGCCGCCTGGATCCGCGTGGTCGCCTCGAAGGCGGCCTCGCAGGACTGCCGCCGGGCGCATTCCAGGTCCACCGCGGCCAGGCTCGGGTTGTCGGCGAAGATCGCCAGCACGCCGTCGCCGAGGAACTTCAGGATCTCGCCGCCCTTCTCGGTCACGGCCGGGATGATGCAGTCGTAGCAATCGTTCAGAAGCGCGACCAAGTCTTCCTCGGACATGGTCGTGGAGAGGGCGGTGAAGTTCCGCAGGTCGCAGAACAGCATGGCGGAATGGATCTTGTTGACGTTGCCGCGCTCGATCTGGCCGGCCAGGATCCGGTTGCCCGGCTCGCGTCCGACGTAGATCCGCAGGATCTCGTTGACGCTCCGATAGACCGTGCGCAGCTCGAAGAAGGGCGTGGCGGCCGGGATCAGGGCCTTGATGAAGGCGGCCTGCTCGGGCTCGAAGCCGCCGGGCCGATCGGTCGCGTAGCTGAGGGCGTTGACGCCGCCGTCGGAATAGATCAGGGGCCCCATGAGGTAGTGGGTGATGCCCTCGGCGCGCAGATCGGGGATGATGCTGAAGCGCTCGTCCGGCACCTCGTCGAGGCGGACGTCGAGCCACTCTTGCGTGTCGTGGATGACCTTGACCGGGCTGTCGTAGTACAGCGCCGACTGCGCGGCGCCATGGGGAAAGTGGATCTCCTGAAGGTTATCGGCAAGCCGCCAGATGTGCGTGATGCCGATGCGCTCCGAGTGAAGGGTCCGGATGTGCGACGTGGCGCGGGCCAGAGGGATATCGGCGGCGCGGATCGCCTCGCAGAGCCCCTCGAACAGCACCGCGTCGTTGGCGGCAGAGGCGCCCTCGCGGGTCAGCCAGTCCTTGGCCGCCTCGAGGCGCTCTGCCCAGGGCTCAGGCAGATGCACGGCCTCGCCGGCCGGGCGAGGGGATATGTCGGCGACGTCGTTCATGGTGATCGGTACTTCAGCATTTGCTTAGAGTGAGGAGTCCATACTTCAATGACCAAGCTCTCGACATCACTATCGATAGTGTCACCCTCGGGCTTGACCCGAGGGTCCATCGAAGTCCAAGACTCGGACCACGATGGATTGCCGGGAGCGCGAAGCGCTCGGGCTTCGCCCGCCCGGCTGACAATAATTGCCATTCGTGAAACGTAAGCGCGCGGACACTCAACCTGTCTCAAGACCCGCTTTCATTCTGGCGCCTTTATACCATAGGCGGCGGCCCAGCCGAGGCCGGCTTCGGTCGCGGCCGGCGGCCGGTACTCGCAGCCGATCCAGCCCTCGTATCCGAGCGAATCGATCAGGGCGAAGAGATAGGGATAATGGACCTCGCCGACATCGGGCTCGTGGCGTTCCGGCACGCCGGCGATCTGCATGTGGCCGACGCGCGCGATGTTGGTCCGCAGCTTGACCGCCAGATCGCCCTCGACGATCTGGCAGTGGTAGAAGTCCATTTGCAGGGCCGCGTTCTCGGCGCCGACAGCGTCGAGGATCTCGATCGCCTGAGCTTGCGTGTTGAGGTAGAAGCCGGGGATGTCGCGGGTGTTGATCGGCTCGATCAGAACCGAGATGCCGTGGGGCGCAAAGAGCGTGGCAGCGCGGCGCAGGTTGGCGATGTAGGTTTCGCGACAAGCAGCAGGGTCGGCGCCTTCCGGCGGGATGCCGGCCATGACATGGACCCGCGTCGCCTCCAAGGCCCGGGCATAGGTCAGGGCCATGTCGAGGCCCTGGGCGAACTCGGCCTCGCGGCCGGGCAGGGCGGCGAGGCCGCGCTCGCCGGCGTCCCAGTCGCCGGGCGGCACGTTGAACAAGGCGATCTCCAGGCCGGCCGCCTCG
>JAKSDN010000992.1 GCA_022360075.1 Kiloniellales bacterium
CCCGGCCGAGAGTCGGGGCTCGCTAGTCTTCCCATGGGAGCGCCGATATACTCCGGCCGTGATGTCGGATCAGGCGGATTTGGAGGCGTTGGCGCGGCGCTACCTGGACCTTTGGCAGGACCAGGTCTCCGCGCTCGCCGAGGACCCGGCGTTCGCCGACAGCATGAGCCGCATGATGGCGCTTATGGGGACTTCGTCCATGGCCGCGCCGCAACAGGGAGCGGGTGCGGCCTGGGCAGCCTGGCCGACGATGCTGGCAAGCCTCTTGGCGGCCGGCGCGCCGGCACCGACGGAAAACGCGGGAGAGCAGGGCGAGAATGGGCCAGGCCAGGCGCCAGGACAGCGAGCGGCAGGGGCCGCGGATGCGCCGCCAGGGGCCGCGCCCGCTGCCCCTGCACCTGAGCGTGGCGGCCCTGACCTGGAGCAGCTCGCAAGCCGCCTTGCCGCTCTTGAGGAACGGATCGCCGCCCTTGAAGGGGCCGATCGGCGAAGCGCCCGACCTGCTGGACGCACTCGCAAAGGCGGAGCCGCAAGCCCTCGGCGCCGCGCTCGCCAAGGAGATTAGGCGGCGCGCGGGAGCCCTGCTCGACGGCATCGAGGCCTACCGCGGCCATCCCTACCGGCGCGACCTGCCGGACCCGCCCTTGGTCTGGCAGGAGGGCACCACGAGGCTGCTCGACTATGGGGCCACGGGCCCTGCGCGCGACGCGGCTGCGGGCTTGCCCCTGCTCGTCGTGCCGTCGCTGATCAATCGCGCCTATATCCTCGATCTTTCCGAGCGGCTCAGCCTGTTGCGCTGGCTGGCGCGGCGGGGAATGCAACCCTTCCTGGTCGACTGGGATCGCCCGGGACCCGAGGAACGGCATTTCTCCCTGACCGACTATATCGCCGGACGGCTCGAGGATGCGCTCGACCAAGTGATCGCCAGGACCGGGCGCCGGCCGGTCGTCGTGGGCTACTGCATGGGCGGGCTGCTGGCCCTCGCCTTGGCACTGCGTCGGCGGCCGGCGCTTGCCGGCCTCGCCCTGCTGGCCACCCCGTGGGACTTCCACGCCGAAGGCCGAAGCCAGGCGGAGCATCTCGGGCGGAGCCTGACGTGGCTCGCCCCGCTGCTCGAGGCCTTGGGCGAGCTGCCGGTCGACATGATCCAGATGCTCTTCGCCGGACTCGATCCGGCGCTCGGGATCCGCAAGTTCCTGAACTTCGCGCAGCTCGATAGCCGAAGCGCGCGCGCCGCGACCTTCGTCGCGCTCGAGGACTGGCTGAACGACGGCGTGCCCCTGGCCGCGCCGGTGGCGCGCGAATCGCTGGGCGGGTGGTATGGCGAGAACACGACGGCGCGGGGCCATTGGCGCGTCGCGGGTCGAACGGTTGTGCCGAAGAGCCTGCGGCTGCCCAGCCTGGTGATGGTGCCGGGACAGGACCGGATCGTGCCGCCACGCTCGGCCGCCGCCTTGGGTGACGCGATCCCGCAGGCGAACATGTGCCGGCCCGCCATCGGCCACATCGGCATGGTTGTGAGTAGCCAGGCGCGGAAGGCGGTCTGGGAACCGCTCCTGGCCTGGCTCGAGGATCGGGCGTGACGCCCGGCTAACGGGGAATTCGCTTGCGCCGGCCCGGCCCGGCTTCTATATGTTTGGTTAATTGATGTTGCAGTGCAGCATGAGCGCGGAGCGGGCCCTCCCGCAACCTGGGCCCGAACAAGAACCAGAATTGAGGGAAGGACTCTATCGATGACCGATATCGTTATCGCCGGTGCGGCACGGACTCCGGTCGGCGCCTTCAACGGCTCGCTTTCCAGCGTCCCCGCCTCTTACCTCGGCACCGTCGCCATTCAGGAAGCGATGAAGCGTGCCAAGGTGGAGGCCGAGGAGGTCGACGAGGCGATCATGGGCCAGATCCTGACCGCCGGCACCGGCCAGAACCCCGCGCGCCAGGCGGCCGTGGCCGCCGGCATCCCGGTCGAGAAGACGGCCTATCAGATCAACCAGCTCTGCGGCTCGGGCCTGCGCACGGTGGCGCTCGGCTATCAGGCGATCAAGGTCGGCGACAGCGGCATCGTCGTCGCCGGCGGCCAGGAATCGATGAGCCAGGCCCCGCACTGCGCCCATCTGCGCAATGGCCAGAAGATGGGCGACATGAAGTTCATCGACACCATGATCAAGGACGGCCTGTGGGATGCCTTCAACGGCTATCACATGGGCAACACGGCCGAGAACGTCGCCCGCAAGTGGCAGCCCACCCGCGAGGAGCAGGACAACTTCGCCGTCGCCTCGCAGAACAAGGCCGAAGCGGCGCAGAAGGCCAACCGCTTCGCCGACGAGATCGTCCCGGTCACGATCAAGACCCGCAAGGGTGACATCGTGGTCGAGAGCGACGA
>JAKSDN010001104.1 GCA_022360075.1 Kiloniellales bacterium
GCGGCGCATGTGCTCTGCGACTCCCCGAACACCAAGACCGCGACGCTCGAGGACGTGATGCAGCGCAGCGGCTACAGCGGCGAAGGCACGTTGGTCTACGGCGGCGAGCCGCAGCCAGACGCGGACACGAAGCTCGTCTGCGGGCACCTCAACTTCGCCGACAACGTGGAGCATCCACTCCTGCGCGCTTTGCCCACCTACCTTCTGGTGACCGCCGAACTGCGGGCGCGTGCGCCCTGGCTCGACGAGCTGATGCGGCTGATCACGCGCCAGATGTTCGCCGAATCGCCGGGCTTCACGGCCTCCGTCATCCGGCTCTCGGAGGCGCTGTTCATCGAGGTCGTCAGGACCTGCGCCGATCAGGACGAGGATCTGCGCAAGGTGATCGAGGCGATGGGCGATCCGCGCATCGGCCGCGCGCTGAGCCTCATGCATCGCAGCCTGGAGAAGGACTGGAGCCTGGAGCGCATCGCGGGCGAGATCGGCATGTCGCGCAGCCGCTTCGCCGATCAGTTCCAGGCGCTGATGGGCTGCGCGCCGATGAGCTATCTGTCCGACCTGCGCCTGCAGCGTGCCATGACCCTGCTGTCGGGCACGCGCGATCCGATCCAACGGGTGGCGACGCGCGTCGGCTACAGCTCGCCGGCCGCCTTCTCGCGCGCCTTTTCGAACCGCTACGGACGCAGCCCGAGCGAAATCCGCCGTACCGTCGCTTAGTCATTCTTTGCAGATCGTCCTTCAGGCAATGCAGATCGGCCCTCGATCCAGCAAGTATCTTGTCTGAGAAACCCACTCTCCCGAAGTGATCCGGTGACCGGCGCTTCATCGCCGGAACCTGCGAAACCTCTTTCGGAGAATGGCAATGAAGATCTCTAAGCTCGTCACGGCCGCCGTCCTGTCCACCGCCCTGCTGGGCGCGGTGGCGCCTGCCCAGGCGGCCGATGAAATCAACGTGGTGCCCGGTCTGTCGATCGCCGGCGCCCCGCTCGCCCTGCACGGCTACGACCCGGTCGCCTACTTCACCGA
>JAKSDN010000278.1 GCA_022360075.1 Kiloniellales bacterium
ACCCCCCAGGGACTCACCCGTAAGGGATTCACGCGCAGGGCCGCCTTGAAGGCCGCGGCCGCCGGCACCGCGCTGCTCGCCGCCCCGGCGGTGCTGTCGCGCCGGGCGCGCGCTGCCGGGCAGTACATGGACCTGGAGAGCCTGCGCGCGGCGCAGATCGACTGGCGCCAGGCCGAGGGTGCCAAGATCACCGTCGGCGTGATTCCAGCCGGCTACTTCAAGAACCTCGAGACCGTGCTGCCCGACTTCGCCGCGCTGACCGGCGTCGATGCGCGCCTGGAGATGACCCCGCCGGGCCAGATCCGGCAGAAGGCGGTGCTCGACCTCTCGAGCGGCACCGGCACCTGGGCGAGCCACGCCGCCGATCCGATGTATTACCCGCTCTACGTGGCGAACAACTGGATCGACCCGCTCGACGACTACCTCGGCGATGCCAAGCTGACCGACGATCGCTGGTTCAACTACGCGGACATCCTCGCCGGCTGGCGCGGCGTCACCTCGGTCGAGGGCCGGCCCTACGGCATTCCCTACGACGGCGAGGCGACGATCCAGGTCTATCGCAAGGACGTCTACGACAAGCTCGGCCTGAAGCCGGCGGAGACGCTCGACGCCTACATGGCGAACGCCGAGGCGGCGCACGACCCGGACAACCGGCTCTGGGGGGCGGCCCTGCGCGGTTTCCGCGGCGCCGGCCAGAACATGTACATCTACCCCTCGATCTTCCGCGCCTACGGCGGCGAGTGGTTCGATTCCAGCGGCAAGATGGTGGTCAACGGGCCCGAGGCGGTGGCCGCGCTGGAGTGGTACGTAAAGCTCCTGAACGGCTACGCGCCGCAGGGCGTCGAGAACTGGAACTGGCCGGACATCGCCGATGCCTTCGGTCAGGGCACCGTGGCCTCCTACATCGACGCGCACGGCTCGGCGGCGATCATCGCCAATCCGGAGAAGTCGAAGGTGGTCGGCAAGATCGGCTTTGCCCGCTGGCCGAAGGGGCCCTCGGGCAAACGAGTCACCTCGATCTGGAACTGGAGCTTCCCGATCAACGCGGCGCTGTCCGACAAGGACAAGGCCGCGATCTGGCTGTTCATCCAGTGGTCGGCCTCGCGCGAGACCCAGGTCGCGACCTCCTACGCCTTCCCCGGCGCCTACAAGCGCACCGGCGCGAACCGCTCGTCGGTCTGGGACCTGGCCGACTACCGCGCCGTGCTGGAGGCTGCCGGCCACAACTACATCCAGGCGACGACCACCTCCTTCGCCGAGGACACCGACGTCGAGTGGCGCCCGCGCCTGCCGCAGTGGCCGGCGGTGGGCGACACCATGGCCACGGCGATCCAGTCGAGCCTGGTCGGACAAGCCACCCCCGCCGAGGCGCTGAACGAGGCTCAGAAGAAGATCGAGGGCATCCTGAAGGGCTGAGGGCGGGGTGGTCGTTTTCGTTGGTCCGCTAGCGCGGACGCCCCCCTCCTCGATCCTCCCCCTCAAGGGGGGAGGAGGAATTTCGAGCGGCTCCCCTCCAATTTCCCTCCCCCCTCGAGGGGGAGGGTTAGGGTGGGGGGCGTCCGCGCAGCGGACCGACAAGAGTCCCCGGAACGAAAACACCTCCCGCAGAAGGGCCGGTGAAAGGTGAAACCACGCCACCCAGCGCCGACCCGCCCCCGCGAGGGCATCTTCACCGGAGAGCAGGGCTTTGCCCTGCTCCTGGTGGGTCCCGGCCTGGCGACGCTGATCCTGACCACGACCTTTCCGCTCGCCTACCTGATCTGGAGCTCGTTCCAGAACATCAACCTGGCGATGCCCTTCCTCGACGGCTTCGTCGGGCTGGAGAACTACCGCAACATCCTGGGCGACAGCCGTTTCTGGCACGCCATGCAGCTCACCGGGATCTACACGTTCAGCACCGTGGTCCTGCAGCTCGTGATCGGCCTCGGCCTCGCGCTGCTGGTGATGCAGATCCCCGCCGGCCAGTGGGTCTTTCGCATCGTCGCCATCCTGCCGATCGTGCTGGCCCCGGTCGTCGTCGGCCTGTTCTGGCGCACGCTGATGCTGGCGCCGGAGTTCGGCATCCTCGACTTCATCGTGCGCGCGCTGGGCT
>JAKSDN010000013.1 GCA_022360075.1 Kiloniellales bacterium
CATCACGTTGGCGACGGCAGAGCCGGAAACCGAGCCGAACAATCCGCTGGTGATGCACGCCACCTTGGCCGGACCGCCGGCCTGCCGTCCCGTCAGGGCGATGGCGAAATCCATGAACAGCTTGCCGATGCCCATGCGCTCGACCATGGCGCCGAAGACGATGAACAGCACCATGAAGGTGGCCGACACGGCGACCGGAATGCCGAAGATGCCGTCGGTGGTCAGAAACAGCTGCTCGATCAGCAGCGGATAGGTGGTTTTCGTCGCCACCAGCGCGAAGACGATGAAGCCGACGGCCGTCAGCGGCAGCGCCGGTCCCAAGGTCCGTCTCGTGCCTTCGAGCACCAGGACGACCAGCCCCGTGCCGACGATCAGGTCCCATTGGGTCAGGTCGTCGACATACATGAAGCGCTGCTGCACGTAGTCGATGTTGATGGCCGGATAGAGCGCGGCGAAACACACCGCCAAACCCAGACAGAGGTTCAAGACCGATGGCCGGTCGGCCGGCTGCCCGCGCCAGTTCGTAATCAGGTAAACGAGGCCGAGCCCAATGCCGACATGATAGCCCCGGAGGTAGTAGGGGCCGGGATATCCCGCCAAGGCGAAATAGAGGTGGCTGATCGCGAGGATCAGCAGCAGCGTCTTGATCGCCAGTCGACTGGCATTGGCCCAACTGAGGTTCATCGTCGTTTGCGAGGACTTCCGCCGTCGCGCGGCGCTCGACTCGCAACCCTTCTACGCGTGAGGAAGGTCGTCCGGCGGAGGCGCGCCGGCCCCGCTTCGCCAAAGGGGGCAGAAAACGGGGCCGGGCCCCAACCCGCGGCTAGTTGACGCCGCGCTCCTTGTAAAAGGCTGCGGCTGCCGGATGCAGCGGTACGCCGATATCCGCGGACATCTCCTCCAGCGTCAGCGTCGCCATGCTCTTGTTGACGGCGGAGAGTTTCTGAAGGTTGTCGGCCACGGCCGTCAGGATCGTCGTCACCACACCGTCGCTGTAGTCGCAGGCGGCGATCATGTGCGTGCCGTAGGTAATGGCTTCTGCTTCTCGGCTCAGGTTCGGATAGCTGTCCGCCGGGATCGTGCGGCGGATGAAGGCGGCGTTCTGGGCCTTGAAGAACTCGAAGATCTCAGCGGTGATCGGCACCATCTCGATGTCACGGCTTGTCGCGACATCCATCACCGCGCCCGCCGGCAAGGCGGTTCCGAGCGTGAAGATATCGGCATGTCC
>JAKSDN010001325.1 GCA_022360075.1 Kiloniellales bacterium
CCCGAGCATGACAGCGGTGTGTTCGGTGTTTATGGGGACACCGGTGGGTACCCAACACGGTGTCCACCGGCATTCCTCCTCCATTGTCACCCTCGGGCTTGACCCGAGGGTCCACGGATGGGACCGGGGCCGCTGGTCATGGGCCCGGCGTTTTTGCAACGGCCATGGATGCTCGGGTCAAGCCCGAGCATGACACGGTGTGTTAGGGCATGGGCGCGTCTTCCCGGATCAAGCCTTCGGCCTTGAGATCCGCCCACAGCCCGCTCGGCACCGCCTTGTCCAACACCGCCATGTTGCGCGCGACCTCCTCGGGCGCGGCGGCGCCGGGGATGACGGAGACGATGGCCGGGTGGCCGTAGACGAAGTGCAGGGCGGCCTCGACCAGGCGGACGCCGTGGGCTTCGCAGACCCTCTCGATCTTGCGCGCGCGCTCCAGGATTTCCGGTGGCGCGGGCTTGTAGTTGTACTTCGCGCCTTCGACCGGACCACTGGCGAGGATGCCGGAGTTATACGGGCCGCCGAGGATGATGCCGATTTCGCGCTCGACGCAGAGCGGTAGGAAGCTCTCCAGCGCGTCCTGCTCCAGCAGCGTGTAGCGGCCGGCCAGAAGGAAGCAGTCGAAGTCGCCTTCGCGGGCCAAGCGCTCGCAGATCTCCCACTCGTTGAGGCCGGCGCCGATCGCCTTGATGGCGCCGGAGGCGCGCAGCTCCTCCATCGCCTTGTAGCCCTCGGCCATGACCTTGCGCAGCACCGCGTCGGCGGCCTCGGCGCTGCCGTGGGTCCAGATGTCGGTGTCGTGGATCAGCAGGATGTCGATCCGGTCGGTGCCGAGGCGCTGCAGGCTCTGCTCGTAGGAGCGCATCACGCCGTCGTAGGAATAGTCGAACTCGAAGCTGCGCGGCTTTGTTTCCAGCACGAAGCCGAGATCGGGCACCTCGTCGAGCCGGCAGTCCTCGAGCCAGCGGCCGATCTTGGTCGAGATCACGAGGTCGTCGCGGCCCCAGCGCGCGATCGCCGCGCCGTAGCGTTCCTCCGACAGGCCGAAGCCGTAAAGCGGCGCGGTGTCGAAAAGCCGGATGCCAGCGTCATAGGCGGCATCCAAAGTCGCCTGCGCCACCTCTTCGGGCAGGGCGCGATAGAGGTTGCCAAGCGGCGCGCCACCGAAGCCGAGCTCGGTCAGCGGCAAATCGCCGTGCTTACGGGTCCGCAGGTTTCGCGTGCGCATCCACTTCTCCTCGGCCTTCAGGCCCTTAGGCGCTCGCCGCTGGCCCCGTCGAACAGGCAGAGCTTGCCCGGATCGATCGCAATCCCGACGTCGCTGTCGATCGCCATCTCGAAGTCCTTGTCCATCTTCACCACCACCTGGGAGTCCGCGATGGAGCAGGTGACGATCGTCTCGTTGCCGGTCATCTCGGCCGCATAAAGCCTGCCCTTGAGGCTGCCGTCCTCAGGCTCCACGACGGCGCAGTCCTCCGGCCGGAAGCCGAGGATGACGTTCTCGCGCGCCGCTAGGCCTGGGGTCGCCAGGCGGCCGCCGTCGCCGACGAAATGGCCTTCGCTCAGGCGCCCGCGCACGAAGTTCATCGGCGGCGAGCCGATGAAGCCGGCGACGAAGAGGTTGGCCGGATCGTCGTAGATCTCGCGCGGCCGGGCGATCTGCTGCACGACGCCCTGGTCCATGACGGCGACGCGGTGAGCCAGGGTCATGGCCTCGATCTGGTCGTGGGTGACGTAGATCGTGGTGACTCCGAGGTCCTGCTGCAGATGCTTGAGCTCGGAACGCATGTGACCGCGGAGCTTGGCGTCGAGGTTGGAGAGCGGCTCGTCCATCAGGAAGACGCTGGGCCGGCGGACCATGGCCCGGGCCAGGGCGTCGCGCTGGCGCTGGCCGCCCGAGAGCTGGCGCGGATAGCGGTCTAGGTAGTCGCCGAGATGGACCTTGGTCGCAGCTTCGCGCACGGCAGCGTCACGCTCTGCCTGGGGCAGGCGGCGCAGCTTTAGCGGATAGCCGATGTTCTCGGCCACCGTCATGTGCGGGTAGAGCGCATAGCTCTGAAAGACCATGGCCACGTCGCGGTACTTCGGCAGGACCTGCGTCACGTCGCGCGCGCCGATCAGGATGCGCCCCGAGGTGACCGGCTCGAGCCCGGCGACCATGCGCAGGGCCGTGGTCTTGCCGCAGCCGGAGGGGCCGAGCAGAACGAGGAACTCGCCTTCCGAGATCTCCAGGTCGAGGCCCTTGACCACCTGCACCGCGCCGAAAGCCTTGTACAGCTTCTCCAGGCGAACGCTCATCGCATGGCTCCGGCCTCAGCCCTTCACCGCGCCGACCAGCAGGCCGCGGGCGATCTGGCGCTGAAGCAGGATCGTGATCAGCACCACCGGCGCGATCATGATCAGGATCAGCACCGACATGTACCACCACTGCGGGCCGCGCGTGGCGTTCTGGGCGGCCACCAGCAGCGGCATGGTCTGGGCGTCCGCTGTCGAGAGGAAGAGCGCCAGGAGGTACTCGTTCCAAGACAGGATCAGCACCAGCAAGAAGGTCGCGGCCAGGCCCGGCTTGGCCAGCGGTAGGACGATGGTGAAGAAGACTCGCAGCTTGGAAGCGCCATCGATCTGCGCGCTTTCCTCCAGATCGATTGGGATCGAGGCGAAGAAGTCGCGCATCAGCCAGACGACGATCGGCAGGTTCACGGCCATGTAGGTCAGGATCAGGGCGAAGTGGGTGTCGAGCAGCCGCATCTGCTGAAACATGATGTAGATCGGCAAAACCACCACCACGGGCGGCAGGATGCGGTTCGAGATGATCCAAAAGAGGATGTCGTTGTTGCCCACGGCCCGCGTGAGCCGCCGGTTGAAAGCGCGCACGAAGAGCAGAAAGAGCGCGGCGGCGACGGCCAGGGAGACCGGCCAGGCGACGCCATAGCCGACGGTGGCGATCACGACGGCGGCGACCAGCAGCACGAAGGCGAGGATCGCGCCCAGCTTCACGCGGTATTCGATGCGGACCAGCGCATAGGCGGCGAGCGAGCCCACCAGCACGGCGATGAGCGTACTGCTCAAGGCGATGACGGCCGAGTTCAGATAGGGCCGCAAAGTGTCGTTGCCCAGCTCGACGAAGATGTAGTGCCAGGCATGGCCCGAGGGCGCGAAATCGACGAAGGGCAGGTAGTCAGGCCCGTCGTTGACCTGCACCGGCAGCTTGAGCGAGGTGATCGCCACCCAGTAGAGCGGAAAGAGGACGACGAAGCTCCAGGCGATCAGCACCGCATAGGTCAGGAGCTTCGGCAGTGGTCCCA
>JAKSDN010000966.1 GCA_022360075.1 Kiloniellales bacterium
CGACCCCGGCCACGACCGCGGCGAGGAGCTCCGGCCCGCCGCCGGCCAACAGCAGGAGCAGGTTCGGATCCGCCCCTGGCGGGAGGAAGCCGACGCCCGCCAAGCTCTCGAAACCGCCGCCCTGACCGGCTTCGAAGAGGTTGCCGAAACCATCGTCGAAGAACAGCGCGACCGCCAGGGAGCTGCCCTGACCGACGGCATCGCCGCCGCCAGTCGGCGGCGGGCCGGCGGCAGGCTCGAGCGACTCCGGCGAGGCGCCGACCAGATCGAACGTCGTGCCGTCCGAGAAGACGACCCGCAGCGTGCCGTCCGGCAGTATCGTGACGCCCAAGGTCTGCGGGTCGATGACTTGCCCGGTCTCGGTGTCCACGAACTGCACGATCGAGCCCGAAGGCACGTCGACCGACTGTCCAGGGATTACCGTCTGCGGAAAGCCAGGGGCGTCCGGGTTGACGTTGATCTGGACGGCCATGAGCACATCTCCGATGCCTGCCCGACCCCGGGCCTTGCGAGCCCGAGCGCGCTACTGTGTCCCTCAGGACTGGGAAATGACGCTCCGCGTTGGCCTAGTCCGAACGGCCGCGACTTTCCCGCGAGCCTTGGTTCGGTCCCCCCGGCCTTGAAATCCGGACGCCGCCCCTGTTTCAGTGGTTAAGTTTCTTAACGTCGAATTAACCTTAACCTTTTGTTTCCACTGCGTTTTTTACACTACGGGAGCGTCATTCGAAAATCAATGAAAAATTAAGAACTGGCGGGAAAAGAGGGATTCAGGGCGCGGCACGGTGGCTTTCGGCTGGCATTTCGGGCGATCCGGCGGTCGGCGAAGCGTTTGTTCGCCCGCGTCTGCTATCATGATGACGCGCGACCGCGCGAAGAGAGGGCCGAGGTGTCAGGCTGGAAACCGGGAGAGCCGCTGGAGATCGAAACCGAGCGTTTCCGGCTGCGCTCGCTCCGCCCGGAGGACGCCAACGAGCGCCTGCTCGCCTGGCTGAACGATCCGAACCTGATGGCGTACCTCGGCGGCGCCTGGGCCTCGAAAACCGTCGAGGCGCTCGCCGAGAGCATCGGCAAGCTCTACGACAACAAAAGCAACTTCATGCTCGGCGTCTACGACGGCGAGCACTTGATCGGCTGCTATTGGATCGAGGCCTATCTCAGATTGCGCTCGGCGGTGACACATCATCTATTCGGCGATCGGGACTATTGGGGCCGGGGCGCGCCTCTCGAATGCCGCGCCGCGCTGCTCGACTGGCTGTTCTCGGTCGGCTTCGAGCGCGTCGAAGGCCGGCCCTACGCGACCTGCATTCGGGCGATCCGCGGTTACATGAAGCAGGGCTGGCGCCTGGAGGGAATCGCGCGGCGCGCGAGCCGCGACCGCGCCGGCGATCGCCACGACAATATGCTCTTCGCCATGCTACCGGAAGAATGGGCGGCGCTGCGCCGCGCGGCGAAAGCGGCGGATAAGGCTCGTTAGCGTTCGCGGAAGGCCTTGTGGCGGGCCTTGATGAAGGGCTTCAGCAGGTATTCGAGGACGGTGCGCTTGCCGGTCAAGATGTCGACCTCGGCGATCATGCCGGGGATGATCGGCAGCGGCTCGCCGTTCTGGCCGCGCAGGCTGGTGTCGTCGGTGCGTACGCGCACGTGGTAGAAGTGCTCGCCGCGCTCGTCCTCGATCGTGTCGGCCGAGATCTGCTCGAGCCGGCCCTCCAGCCCGCCATAGATCGAGAAGTCGTAGGCCGTGAGCTTGATCTTCGCGTCCTGGCCCGGATGAATGAAGGCGACGTCGCGCGGATTGACCTTCGCTTCCACCAGCAGCGTGTCCTCGATCGGCACGATCTCGATGATGTCCTCGCCGGGCTGAACCACGCCGCCGATGGTGTTGAAATTGACCGACTTGACGATGCCGCGCACCGGCGAGCGCACCTCGGTACGCACGACCCGGTCCTCGCGCGCGCGCATCTGCTCCACCAGCGAGGCGAGCCTGACCTTCTGGGTGTTGAGCTCGCCCAGGGCCTCGGCGCGGGCGTTGCTCTTGCGCTCCTCGATGCGCTGGTCGGCCTCGGCCACCGCGGCGCGGGCGTTGGGAATGGCGATCTCGGTCTGGCGGATCTCGGTCGACAGGTCGGCCTTCTCGCGCTCTAGGCGGATCACGTCGACCCGCGCCACCATGCCCCGCGAGACCAGGGGCGCGGTCAGCTTGTACTCCTCGTCGACCAAGGCGAAGCTGCGGCGCAGACCGGCCAGGCGGCTCTTCATCTCTTCCAGATCGCCGGAGCGCTGCGCCCGCTGCTCGGAGAGGATCTGCAGGGCCGAGGCCAGCTCCGACTGGCGCGTCTGGTAGAGCAGCCGCTCACGCGCGACCAGATCCGGCCGCTCGGCGATCACCTCTTCGGCAAAGATCAGCTCCGTTTCCTCGACCTCGGCGGTCAGGCGGGCGACCGAAGCCAGCAGGCCGAAATAGGCTTCGCGCAGCTCCTTGAAGCCGGCCGCGGCGGAGGTGTCGTCGATGCGCATCAGGACCTGCTGCGGCTCGACCGTATCGCCCGACTTCACCTGGATCTCCGAGACGATGCCGCCTTCGAGGTTCTGGACCACCTGGACCTCGCTCGAGGGGATCACCTGGCCCATGCCGGTCGTGACCTCGTCGAGCTGGGCCTGGTGCGCCCAGAAGATGGCGGCGGCGAACAGCGCCACGATCGTAAAGAGCAGGATCAGCGCGGCGATCCGCGGACCGCGCATCATCTGCAGGCGCAGCTCGGTCGGCGCGACGCGGGCGGATTGCAGGCTCATGGCGCGAGCAGCTCCATCAGGTCTTGGCGGCACCGATCTTGCCGGCGGCCAGTGCGCTCAAGACCTCTTCCTTCGGGCCGTCGGCAACGATCTGCCCCTTGTCCATGACGATCAGACGGTCGACCAGCGCCAGCAGGGTCGCGCGATGGGTGACCAGGACCAGGGTCCGGCCCTCGAGCCAGTCCTGCATCTTGTTGATGAACTGGCGCTCCGCGAAATTGTCCAGGTGGCTCGTCGGCTCGTCGAGCAGCAGGATCGGCGGATCGAGCACAAGCGCCCGGGCCAGGACGATCATCTGGCGCTGGCCGCCCGACAGCAGCGTGCCGTGCTCGCCCACGTCCTGGTCCAAGCCCTTCGGTGACTGCTTGATCATGTCGTCGAGGCCGGCCAAATGGGCCGCCTGCAGCACCTGCTCGTCGGTCGCGTGCGGCGCGCCCTGGACGAGGTTGTCGCGGATCGTGCCGTGGAACAGCACGGTTTCCTGCGGCGTGTAGCCGACCTGGCGGCGCAGGTCGGCAAGCTCGATCTGGCGGGTGTCGAGGTCGTCGACCCGCACGAAACCCTCGGCCGGCTCGTAGAGGTTCTGGATCAGCTTGATCACCGAGCTCTTGCCCGAGCCAACGCGGCCGATGATCGCGACGTGCTCGCCCGCCTCGACCTGGAAGGAGATCTTGTTGAGCGCGTTGATGTCCTGGATCGGGTAGGAGAAGCTGACCTCCTTGAATTCCAGGTCGCCCTTCAGGTGCGGCTTGTGCACCAGCTTCTTCTCGGGCACCCGCTCGACCGGCGCGTTCATGATCTCGTGCAGGGCGCTGAAGGCAGTCTTGGTCTGCTCGAAACGCACCAGCACGCCGGCGACCTGCGCCAGCGGCGCCATGACGCGGCTGCTGAGCAGCACGCAGGCGATGAGCGCGCCCTGGGTGATGTCGCCCTCGCGCAGGACATGGACGCCGACGACGACGATGCCGGCCGTCACCAGAAGCTGCGCCACCATCGTCGTGTGGGTGCCGATCTGCGAGAGCATGCGCATCTTCATCGCCGAGGTCGCGGTCAGGCCGACGAGCTGCTCCCAATTGCGCTGCGCCCAAGTCTCGGCCCGGATCGCCTTGATCGTCTCGATGCCGTGCAGAACCTCGAAGAGGTGCGCGTTCTTCTGCGTGACCTCCTTCATCGACTGACGCGTGATGCGGTGCAGCGGGATCTGGATCGCGATGCTGATCAGCAAGACGATCGGCACGGCGATCATCGGCACATAGGCTATCGGCCCGCCGATCAGATAGATGACGAAGATGAACAGGAAGATGAAGGGCAGGTCGCCGATCGTCGTGACGGTCGCCGAACTCAGGAACTCGCGCAGGAAATCGAACTCGCGCATGATGCTGGCCAGGCTGCCGGCCGAGGCCGTGCGCGCGTCCATGCGCAGGCGCACCACGCGGTCGAACAGCCGGCTGCCGAGCTGAACGTCGAGGCGCTTGCCCGCCACGTCGACGAGATAGCCGCGCAGAGTGCGCAGGATGAAGTCGAAGACGGCCACGCTGGCGATGCCGACCGCCAGCACCCAGAGCGTCTCGACGGCGTTGTTCGGCACGACACGATCGTAGACCGTCATGATGAAGATCGGACTGGCGACCGCCAGGATGTTGACGATCACGGTCGCCAGGATGGCGTGGCCATAGATCCACCAGTTCTGGAACAGCGAGCCCCAGAACCAGGAGCGCGGCGTCTCCGGTGCCAGGATCTCGGAGCGCGTGTCGAAGCGAAAGCGCGGGCGGACATAGGCCACCTCGCCGGTAAAGATCGGCTCCACCTCGCTCAGCGGCACCAGCGAGGTCGCATCGCCCACGCGCGGATCGTAGACCTCGACGGTGGTCTTCGCGGTATAGCGGACCAGGACGCAGGCCCGGCCGTCTTCGAGCATGAGAATGGCCGGGAGAGCCAGCTTCGGAATTTGCGACAGGCGGCATTGGTCGAGCTGTACGTGGATGCCGATCCGCTCGGCCGACTGTACGAGCCCTTCCAGGTTCAGGCGCCCCTTCTCCAAGGCGATGCCGGTGCGAAGCTGCTCCTCGCTGTAGGCGTGGCCGTAGAGCTTGGACAGGAACGACAAGCAACGGGCAAGCGTGTCCTCGACGGGACCGCCGTCGGCATCAGGTCCAGCAGTGTCCTGCATACGGTCGCCGGCCGCCGCCACGAGCGTCGGTTCGGGCGCGGCCTCGGCCGCCGCGCTGCCGAGCTTCAGGGCCGGGCGCGGCTCGTCGCCTGTGCGCTCGATGGCCGACATGCTGCGCGGGCGCAGGTCTGCGCGCTTCGAGGCGTCGCGATCGCCATTCGCACTGCGCTCCGCGTCCGCGCTATCGAGAGCCGGCGCCGCGCCAGGGCTTGGACCGTTCGAGCGTTGACGCTGCTCCGGCGACTCC
>JAKSDN010001387.1 GCA_022360075.1 Kiloniellales bacterium
CGCGCGCATCCAGGACGCCAAGCCGGATGTCATCTGGTCGGCGCTCGTCGGCGGCGCGCACATCGGCTTCTACCGCCAGTTCGAGGCCGCGATCGGCAAAGACAACATGATCCTCGCCTCTTCCACCTACGGCGTCGGCCGCGAGCAGATGGAGCTCTCGCCGGAGGAAGGCAACGGCGTGCTGATCGCCACCTCCTTCGTCGACAGCCTCGATACCGCCGCCGCCAAGGCTTTCGTCCAGAAGTTCAAGGACTATAGCGGCGAGAACGAGTATGTCGGCGAATACGGCGAATACGGCTATCGCGGCGTCATGCTCTGGGCCGAGGCGGTGAAGAAGGCGGGCGATCCCTCGCCGGACGCCGTGATCGACGCCCTCGCCACCGGCGAGGTGAAGTTCGAGGGCGCGGGCGGCCTCTACAGCATCGATGGCAAGACCAACCACACGACAATGGACATCCACATCGTCCGGGGCGACGCCGACCAGAGCTTCGAGGTGATCAAGTCCTTCCCGCAGCAGCAGCCGAAGGATACCCAGCTCGTCTGTGACTTGCACGCCAACCCGAACGACACGACGCAATACGAAGTCGAGATCGAGTAACATGCGAGCCGTCGGCGGGATCGCCCGCCGACGGCTTTCCAACCCGCATCGCTCGTCCCGGAGAGACGCGTGCAACTCGTCCTCGTCTACGGCTACCAGATCCTTTTCGCCTTCAGCCTCTTCATCCTGATCAGCCTCGGCCTGGCCGTGATCTTCGGCATGATGCGGGTGATCAACCTTGCGCAGGGCGAGTTCATTATGCTCGGCGCCTACGGCTGCACGGTGATTACAAACGCGGGCTCCCCGCTCTGGCTGTCGATCATTCTTTCGGGCCTGATCGTCGGCGCCATCGGCATCCTCGCCGAGCGCACCGTCATCCGATTCCTTTACGGCCGCGTGCTCGACACGCTGCTCGCGACCTGGGGACTCAGCTTGTTGATCGTCGGCATCGTCACGACGGTCTTCGGCCCGCAGACCGAGAGCGTGCCCCAGACGCTCGGCAAGGTGACGGTCGGCGACTTTGCCATTGCGACCTACAGCCTGCTGATGATCGTGATCGCATTCGGGCTGCTGGCCGCGACCTACGCACTGTGGCGCTACACCAAGGTCGGCCTCGTCGTACGCGGCACCATGCAGAACCCGACCATGGCCCGCGCGCTCGGGGTCAACACCGAGCGGGTCTACATGCTGACCTTCGGCTTCGGTGCCATGTTGACCGGGCTCGCCGGCGCGATCCTGGTGCCACTGTTCGGCGCCTCGCCGACCATGGGCGTGTTCTACGTCGCCAAGGCCTTCATCACCGTGATCTCGGGCGGCCACCTGCCGCTGCTCGGAACGCTCAGCGCCTCCGGCCTGTTCGGCTCGATCGACGGGCTGGTAAGCTACACCACCGCTTCCGTGCTTGGCGAAATCGCCGTTCTGGTCGTCGCCATCGTCCTGCTGCGGCTCTTGCCGCAGGGCATCACCGGTCGGCTTCGGCAGGGTCTCTGAGCGATGTCCAGCGGCGCGATCGCTCTGACTCAGGTCTCGGCCCGGCCCGGCTGGGGCTGGTGGATCTTCGTTGCCGTGGCGGCGATCGGCCTGCTCCTGCTGCCGAGCCGCCTCGACTTGGCCCAGCAGTTCGACATTTCGGTGCTCTTCGTTCTGGCGATTCTCGCGCTTTCGATGGGCTTCCTCTGGGGCTTCGTCGGCATTTTGAGCCTCGGACAGACCGCCTTTTTCGGCCTGGGCGGCTACACCTATGCCGTGCTCTCGCTGAACACCGGCGAGACCACGAGCGCCTTCCTTCTGGCCATCGCCCTGCCCGCCGCCTTCTCGGCCCTGCTCGGCTATTTCATGATTTACGGTCGCATCAGCGACATCTATCTCAGCGTCATCACGCTGGTCGTGACCTTGATCCTCGAGAAAGGCATCCGCGCGACCTCGGGCGATCAGTTCGTGATCGGCTCGGTGCGCTTGAACGGCCAGAACGGCATTCCCGGCGTGCCCTCGCTGCAGGTCCCCTGGGACCCGCAGACCACGCTCTTCATCGACGGCGTCTACTATCTGAGTGCCGTCCTCCTGGTGCTCGTCTACATCGGTCTGCGCCTGGTCCTGGCCACGCCCTTCGGCCGTGTCCTGGTCGGTATCCGCGAGAACGAGCGGCGCATCGAGCTGCTCGGCTACGACGCGCGCAAGTACAAGCTTTGGGCCTTCATCCTTTGCGGTGCGATCGCGGGCCTCGCCGGCGCGCTCTACGCGGTCTGGGGCAACTTCATCGCGCCGGAATCGATGAACCTGAACCAGGCGGCACAGCTCATCATCTGGGTCATCGTCGGCGGCCGCACCACCTTGATCGGGCCGATCCTCGGCACGGCCGGCGTGCAGTCACTGATGAACTGGCTCGGCACCCAGGGCGTCGGCCAGGTCACGCTCGTGCTGGGCGCGATCCTCGTGGTCTTCGTGCTGGTCTTCAAGGAGGGCCTGGTACCGAGCGGCCTCGCCGCCCTCAAGGCCGTGCGCGAGCGGATCACGGGCGCCGGGCGCTCCGAGGAGACGCGGGCATGACGACGCCGATTCTCGAGACCCGCGGCCTTCGCAAGAGCTTCGGCGGGGTCGCCGCCATCGACGGAGTCGACTTCCGGCTCGAGCCGGGCGAGCTGCGGGGCCTGATCGGCCCGAACGGCGCCGGCAAGAGCACCTTCTTCAAAATGCTCACCGGCCAGCACGCGCCGACC
>JAKSDN010000818.1 GCA_022360075.1 Kiloniellales bacterium
GCGGGACGTTGTACTGGGAGACGATCTTGAAGCGGCTGTAGCCGAGCTCCGCAAGGACGTCGAGCTGCTCCAAGGTGTCCTTCGCCGAGGAGGCCGAGGATTCGACGGAGATGTATCTCGGCTTCTCCGCCAGGTGCCGCAGTCCGGTGAGGCAGAGGATATCGTTCCCCTCGATATCGACCTTCATGTAGTAGGGCACGCCGTGCGCTTCGATCACGCTGGCGATGGTGACGGCATCGACGGTGATCGCCTTGCTGCCGGCGCCAAAGTTCTCGTTGCGCTCCGCCCAAGCGGGATTGGCGGTGCCCCAGATGCTGCGGCTCTCGTTGATGTAGAAGTCGATGGCGCCCGGCGCCTCGCCGATCGCCTTGTTCACGATGGTCAGCCGCCCCGCGCTGACCGCCGCCTCGAACTCGGCGGCGCAGGCGGCGGCGAGCGCCGGATTGGCCTCGATAGCAACGACGCGAAAGCCCTTGCGAAGGTAGAACGCGGTGTCCTCGCCCTCGTGCATGCCGACGTCGTAGATCAGGTCCGTCTCCATCGCCCGGGCGTCCGCTGTCATGCCCTGCGCGCGCGTGACCGAAACTGATTCCTTTCCGACGAGGGCTTGGACAAACTCTCCTCACTTGTCATTGCCGGACTTGATCCGGCAATCCAGGGAAGCGCGTGACCAAGGCAACGCTCTGGATCACCGGGTCAAGCCCGGTGATGACAAATGAAGGGGTGCGACACTTTGAGTTCACCGGTTGTCTTTCGCGTCAGACCCTACAACCGCGCCCCGCTGTCCGGATCGAAGAGATGCAGATGCGCCGGCGCTATGGCGACCGGGATGGTCTCGCCGGCGGCGGGGCTTTGGATGCCGGGCAGGCGCAAGGTCAGGTCGTGGCGGTCGTGGCCGAAGTGGCCGTGGATCAGCGTGTCGGCGCCGAGCTGCTCGACCAGGTCGACGGCGACGTGGGACGTGGCCTCGGACTCCTGCGACAGCACCATGTGCTCGGGGCGGATGCCGAGGGTGACCGGCCGGCCCGCTTCGACGCCGCCAGCTTGGCCGTCGAGGGCGAGCTGCTCGCCGCCCGGCAGCGTGAGACTTGTCCCGTCGTCGCCGACGCGCGCGGGCAGGAAGTTCATCGAGGGCGAGCCGATGAAGCCGGCGACGAAGACCGTGGCCGGGCGCTCGTAAAGCTCGATCGGCGAGCCGAGCTGCTCGACGGTGCCGCCGTTCAGCACCAGCAGGCGATGGCCGAGGGTCATGGCCTCGACCTGGTCGTGGGTCACGTAGAGGCTGGTGACGCCGAGGCGCTCCTGCAGCTTCTTGATCTCCACGCGCATCTGCACGCGCAGCTTGGCGTCGAGGTTGGAGAGCGGCTCGTCGAACAGGAAGGCGGCCGGCTCGCGCACGATCGCCCGGCCCATGGCGACGCGCTGGCGCTGGCCGCCGGAGAGCTGGCGCGGCTTGCGCTCGAGCAGGGCGCCGAGCTCCAGGATCTCGGCCGCGCGCTCGACCCGCTCGCGGATCTCGGGCTTGGGCAGGCCGCGGATCTTCAGGCCGTAGGCCATGTTGTTGAAGACCGACATATGCGGATAGAGCGCGTAGTTCTGGAACACCATGGCGATGTCGCGCTCGGCCGGCTCCAAGTCGTTGACCCGGCGCTCGCCGATGTAGATGTCGCCCTCGGTCACCGTCTCCAGGCCGGCGACCATGCGCAGCAGCGTCGACTTGCCGCAGCCGCTCGGCCCCACCACGACGATGAACTCGCCGTCGGCGATCTCGCAGTCGACGCCGTGGATGACCTTGGTCTCGCCGTAGGCCTTGCGGACGCCTTGCATCGCGACGCGTGCCATGAGCGCGCTCCCCTCCCCCCGCGGGCTACTTCTCGGTCTCGACCAGGCCCTTGACGAAGAGCTTCTGCATCGCGACCACCACCAGCACTGGCGGGATCATCGCCAGCATGGTGGTGGCCATGACAACGGGCCAGTTCGTCTGGTCCTCGCCGGGCGCGATCATCTGGTTGATGCCCATGACGATGGTGTTCATCTCGGCCTCGGTCGTGATCAGCAAGGGCCAGAGATACTGGTTCCAGCCATAGATGAAGAGAATGACGAAGAGGGCGGCGATGTTGGTGCGCGATAGCGGCAGCAGCACGTCCCAGAAAAAGCGCAGTGGCCCCGCGCCGTCGACCCGTGAGGCTTCCACGAGCTCATCGGGCACCGTCATGAAGAACTGGCGGAACAGGAAAGTCGCCGTCGCCGAGGCGATCAGCGGGACAGTCAGGCCAGCATAGGAGTTCAACATGCCGAGGTTGGCCACGACCTCGTAGGTCGGCAGGATCCGCACCTCGACCGGCAGCATGAGGGTGACGAAGATCGTCCAGAAGCAGAACATGCGCAGCGGAAATCGGAAGTAAACGATGGCGAAGGCCGAGAGCAGCGAAATCGCTATCTTGCCGATGGCGATGACCAGCGCCATCACTAGGCTGTTGAACATCATCAGCCCGACCGGCGAGCCCGCGGCCTGCGCCACGCCCCGCCACAGGGCCTCGCTGTAGTTCTCGATCATGCGAGAGCCGGGGATCAGCGGCAGGGGCGGCTGAATGATGTCGTGCAGCTCGACCGTCGAGGCGACGAAGGTCACGTAAATCGGCAGCACGATCAGCCCGATGCCGCCAAGCAGCACCGCGTGCGAGAGAACCGTCAGCCATGGCCGGTTTTCAATCATCTTCCTAGTAGTGCACCCGTCGCTCAATGAAGCGGAACTGGATCACGGTGAGCGCGATGACGAGCCCCATCAGGATCACCGACTGCGCCGCCGATCCGCCCAGGTCGAGGCCGACGAAGCCGTCGGCGTAGACCTTGTACACCAGGATCTCGGTCGCCTTGCCGGGCCCGCCCTTGGTCACGGCGTGGATGATGCCGAAGGTATCGAAGAATGCGTAGACCAGGTTCACGACGATCAGGAAAAAGGTCGTGGGCGAGAGCAGCGGGAAGACGATGGTCCAGAAGCGCTTTGCGGGCCCCGCACCGTCGATCGCGGCCGCCTCGATCAGGGAACGCGGGATCGCCTGCAGGCCTGCCAGGAAGAAAAGGAAATTATAGCTGATCTGCTTCCAGGCCGCGGCAATCACCACGAGCAGCATGGCCTCGCCGGAATTGAGAACGTGGTTCCAGTTGTAGCCCAGGAGCTTCAGGTAGAAGCTGACGAGCCCGATCGAGGGGTTGAAGAGGAACAGCCAGAGCACGCCGGCAACCGCCGGTGCCACCGCATAGGGCCAGATCAACAGTGTCTTGTAAGTTGTCGCGCCCTTGATCACACGATCGGCCATGACCGCGAAGAGCAGCGCCAGCCCGAGCGACAGCGCGGTCACCGCGGTGCTAAAGACGGCGGTGGTCCAGAACGAGGCAAGATAAAGCGGATCGTCGAAGAGCTCGCCGAAGTTCTCGAGCCAGACGAACTCAACGCTGAGGCCGAAGGGATCCTGGATCAGCAGGGACTGGTAGAGCGCCTGAGAAGCCGGCCAGATGAAGAAGATCAGGGTGATGAGGAGCTGCGGCGCGACCAGCAGATACGGCATGGCGCCGTGACGGAAAACGGCACGCTTTTCCATCCCGGTGCCCCCCGAGTCCGCTATTGAGTCAGGTCGGGCGGGACGGAGCCAAGCGCGGCACCGCCCCTCCTATTTTGCGCGAGATCAGTGCCGCGTCAGTTGTTGGCCCTTTCGAATCTGCGGAGCAGCTTGTCGCCGCGCTCCGCAGCGGTATCGAGCGCTTCCTGGGCGGTCTTCTGACCGCTCCAGACGGCTTCCAGCTCCTCGTCGATGATGCCGCGAATCTGATCGAAACTGCCCAGACGCAGGCCCTTGGAGTTCTTGGTCGGCGCTTTGGCCGTCATCTGGATCAGCGCCGTCTCGGTGCCCGGGTTCTCCTTGTAGAAACCTTGCTGCTTGGTGAGATCGTAGGCCGCAAGGGTGATCGGCAGATAGCCCGTGGTCTGGTGCCACTGCGCCTGCACTTCGGGCTGGCTCAGGAATTTGAAAAAGCTCGCCACGCCCTTGTAGTCTTCCTGCTCGTGGCCCTGGAGGACCCAAAGGCTCGCCCCGCCGATGATCGTGTTCTGCGGCGCGCCGGCGACATCGTCCCAATAGGGCAGGGTGGAGACGCCGAAGGGGAACTGCGCTTCCGCCTTCACGCTGGCGTAACCGGCCGAGGACTCGGTGTAGATGGCGCAGTCGCCGCTGCGAAAGCGCGCGCCGCCCTCATTGCGGCGGCCGGCGTAGACGAAATAGCCGGCCTTGGCCCAGTCGCCCATCTGCTGAACGTGCTTCACCTGGACCGGGCCATTGAGGGTGAGCGACGTGTCCATGCCTTCAAAGCCGTTGGACTTAGTGGCGAAGGCAGTGTTGTGCCAGGCGCTCAGGTTCTCCAGGTGGACCCAGGATTGCCAGGCGGTCGTGAAGGGGCATTCCGATCCCGACGCTTTCAACGCCTCCAGGGCTTTGCCGAACTCGCTCCAGGTCTTCGGTGGGGCTTCCGGGTCCAGACCCGCCTTCTTGAAGGCATCCTTGTTGTAGTAGAACACCGGCGTGGAGGAGTTGAAGGGCATGGAAAGCATATTGCCCTCGGGGTCCGTATAGTAGCCGGTCACCGTCGGCAGATAGGCCTTCGGATCAAAATCGCCGCCGGCTTCGGCCATCACCTCGTAGACCGGCTTTATGGCGCCCTTTGCCGCCATCATGGTCGCGGTGCCGACCTCGAAGACCTGCAGGATGTGCGGCGGCTCCTCGGCACGGAAGGCCGCGACGCCGGCGTTGAGGGTCTCCGAGTAGTTGCCCTTGTAGACGGCGGAGACCTTGTAGTCCGATTGCGAGGCATTGTACTTCCCCACCATCTCGTTGACGATCTCGCCCAGCCGGCCGGTGTGCGCGTGCCACCAGTGAATTTCGGTCTGCGCGACCGCCGTCGTTGCCGCGCCGCTCGCGGCGAGCAGCGTCGCGGCAAGAGTCAGCTTTCTGGGAAATCGCATCGTCTTCCTCCCTGGCCTAACCAATGTATGAGGCGTCATCCCGAGCGGCCGCCCAGGCTGCGCCCTTCTTATCCCAGCAACGTTACGCTCTTTTGACGATCGCTGCCAAGACGTGCGACCGTATGCGTACGATGGAATAGGAATCGGGTCTCGGCCTGCGGCC
>JAKSDN010001200.1 GCA_022360075.1 Kiloniellales bacterium
CCCGGCCGACACCCGCGCCAACATGGACGCCATGATCGCGCGCCTGACGGCCGAGGGCCTGCCGGTGCTGCTGGCCGGCATGCTGGCGCCGCGCAATCTCGGCGCCGAGTACGCCCGCGAGTTCGACGCGGTCTTCCCCGAGGTCGCGGCCAAGTACGATGTCGCCTTCTACCCCTTCTTTCTCGACGGCGTCGCGGCCGAGCCGAGCCTCAACCAGCCGGACGGCATTCATCCCAACGCGGCCGGCGTGGCGGTGATCGTCGAGCGCATACTGCCGCACCTGGTACCGCTGCTCGAACGCCTGACCTCCGAGGTGGGGGCGGCCGTGGAAAGAACGGGCGATGGTTGAAGCCGGCACCACCGACAACGGCGCCGCCGGCTTCAAGGCGGCGCATGCCGCGGGCGAGGACTGGGGCTCGACCGTCAAGGCCTGCCTCGATGCGCTGGGGCCCCTGCCGGCCGGCGCCAATCTCGGCTTCGTCTACGCCACCGACGCGCTCGCCGGCGACCTCGGGTCGATCGTCACCTTCCTGCGCGAGACCACGAAGATCGAGGACTGGGTCGGCACGGTCGGCTTCGGCGTCTCGGCCTGCGGCGTCGAGTATCACGACCGGCCGGCGCTGGTGCTGCTGGTCGGCGCCCTGCCGTCGGACGGCTATCGCGTGTTCGAGCCGATCACCGGCCCCGGCGAGCAGGTCGCCGGGCCGACCGGCGAATGGGTGGCGGCGCGCCAGCCCATCGTCGGGATCGTCCACGGCGATCCGCGCAACGAGCAGATCGCGGAGATCACGCGCCAGCTCTCGGCCGCGGCCTCGAGCTTCCTGGTCGGCGGCCTGACCGGCTCGCGCGGCGACATGCCGCAGGTCGCGGGGCGGGTCACCGAAGGCGGCCTGTCGGGCGTCTTCCTCGCCCCGGAGCTCCAGATCGCGACCGGCCTGACCCAGGGCTGCTCGCCGATCGGCCCGCTGCGCCGGGTCACGGCCGGCGAGCAGGCGGTTATCAAGGAGATCGACGGGCGCCCGGCGCTCGAGGTCTTCAAGGAGGACATCGGCGAGCTCCTGGCTCAAGACCTACGCCGCTGCGCCGGCTACATCTTCATCGGCTTTCCGGTTGCCGGCAGCGACACCGGCGACTACCTGGTGCGCAACCTGATCGGCATGAACCCGGACGAGGGCTGGCTGCATGTCGGCGTGCCGGTCGAGCCCGGCCAGTCGATCCTGGTCTGCCGCCGCGATCACGACAGTGCGCGCAAGGACCTCAAGCGCATGCTGGGCGAGCTTGCCGAGCGCGCCGGGCCCAGCCCCAAGGCCGGCCTCTACTTCTCCTGCGTCGCCCGCGGCCAGCACCTATTTGGCGGCAACTCCGAAGAGCTGAAACTGGTGCGCGAGACCATCGGCGACATTCCGCTGGCGGGCTTCTTCGCCAACGGGGAGATATCGAACGACCGGCTCTATGGCTATACGGGCGTGCTGGCGTTGTTCGTATAGGGCGCAGGCTCACGGTTGTGTTTATGCGCGATTTCGCAGTCTCCTTATCGAAATCTGACCGTTGGCTTTCTCATCCGGCATCGCCGACCGAGTTTTCATTCGTACAGCTCCTCCTCGTAGAGATTGGGAAATGGACATGCATGTGCCGGCCGAATTCCTCGTTTTCTCATCAGGATTCCACCAAGATGTTTTTGAGCTACATTCCTCTGTCGAAGAGATTTTGGGTCATGCTCTCGAATTACTGACAGAGGAAGAAAGGATAAAACTGAAGAGTTTCATCAGAATACTGATCGATAGCAATCTAACAGACGAACAGATTCTAGAACTATGGAATAATTCACGTTCTGATTTCTATGCCGTAAACGGTGGTCAAATTCGAGCGCTGTTTCTCGATGCGATGACCCGAATACCAGAGAAATAGGGGTGCGGTCCACCACGTTTCCCAAACCCGAGAAGGCGATGTCCTCACGCTACAACGGCGGGAAATAGGGAACAGACCACGTTTCGCAAATCCGCCGAGCCGATGTCATAACGCTGGGCTACGACGCGCACCTCATTAGGGTCTGATCCCGATTGATTCACGGGGCGGTTCAATACTGCCAATTACCGGCATCGAAGCGACGTTTACGAACACGCCTCTGTCTTTTCCCGTCTCTGCCGTCTCCAAACAAGGCCCAGGCCGGCCAGGCCTATCGCGAAGAGGCCGAGAGTGCGCGGTTCGGGGATTGTCGTAGCGACCTGGCGAATTCCGAAGGGCGCGGCAATCTGGTCTAGGTCCATTGTCAGGTTAAAACGGCCTGTTACGCCCGGACCTAAGCTGCTTGGCTCCCAGAAAGAGAGGATAGACCCGTCAAAAGCGC
>JAKSDN010000481.1 GCA_022360075.1 Kiloniellales bacterium
AGCGCGCAGTCGGCCTCGACCTCGGCCCTGGCCGCCTTCATGCTCGACTCGACCCGCGCCACGTTCGGCCTCTACGGCGCGCTCGAGGACGACCACCGCCAGCTCGCGGTGCTGGAAGACGAAGTCAACAAGACCGTCGTGGTGCTCGACCGCCTGCTCAACGAGCTGACCGAGGACATCGCCCGGACCCAGAGCTACTACACGACCGAGCGCTCGAACCTGACGACGCTGGCCGTTGCGATCGACAACGGCGAGTTCCTCGGTAACAGCCTGGCCAACCGGGCCTACGGCGTGCCCGCACCGCCGCAGCCCGGCGGCGCGGCCGCGCTGGTCGGCCGGACGCCGCCGCTGGTGGTGATCCGCTTCAACCAGCCGAACATCGCCTACGAGCAGGCGCTCTATTCCGCGGTCAGCCAGGCGCTCGAGCGACGGCCCGACGCCGCCTTCGATCTGGTCGCCGTGTCGCCCGGCCTGGGCAGCCCCTCGCAGGTCGCGCTCGCCAACAACAAGTCGCGGCGCGAGGCCGAGGGCGTGCTACGCTCGCTCACCAACATGGGCCTGCCGGCCGACCGGGTCTCGCTCTCGGCGACGACCAATCCCAACGCCCAGATCAGCGAAGTGCACGTCTACGTGCGCTGACGTCGTTGTTCGTCGGACCGCGGCCCGACGCCGAGGGCTGGCCTTTTTCGCCGCGGGCCCCAGTTTTCTCCCAAGGGGAGGAAACGATGATCGATATTCGCCAGTCCTTTTTGATCCTTGCACTGATTCTTGCCCCGCTTTCGTCGGCGCAATCCCAGGAGACCGCGCCGGCGGCCCAGCAGGCCATCCGCAGCGTGATCGAGTCCCAGCTCGCCGCCTTCCAGCGCGACGACGGCGTCAAGGCCTTCTCCTTCGCCTCGCCCGGCATCAGACGTAAGTTCGGTACCGCCGAGACCTTCATGCAGATGGTCAAGACCGGCTATCCCTCGGTCTATCGTCCGCGCGAGGTCGAGTTTCGCGCGCTGCGCCAGCGCGGCGATATGCTGCAGCAGGAGGTTCTCTTCGTCGGTCCCGACGGCCAGCCGTTGCTGGCGCTCTACACCATGGAGCAGCAGGCCGACGGTAGCTGGCGCATCGCCGGCGTGGTGCTGATCAAGGCCCCCGACGCCATGACCTGAGCCCGGCCCGCGCCATTGCCGTCCTCGCCGGCTTCGGCTTTAATCCGGCGCAGCCTTTTCGCCGCCGAGTAGCCGATGGCCGAGTACCAGAAGACCTTCCCCGTATCCTGGGAGGAGCTCCACCGACATTCCAAGGCCTTGGCCTGGCGCCTGATGGAGCTGGCGCCCTGGAAGGGGATCATCGCGGTCACCCGCGGCGGCATGGTGCCGGCGGTCATCGTCGCCCGCGAGCTCGAGCTGCGCCTGATCGATACGGTCTGCGTGGTCAGCTACGACGACAAGGTCCAAGGCGAGCCGGAACTGCTCAAACGAGGCCCCGAGGGCGACGGCGAGAACTGGCTGATCATCGACGACCTGGTCGACACCGGACAGACCGCCCAGGTCGTGCGCGGGCTTCTGCCCAAGGCGCACTTCGCCACGGTCTACGCCAAGCCGGCCGGTCGGCCTCTGGTCGACTCCTTCGTGACCGAGGTGAGCCAGGACACTTGGATCCTGTTTCCCTGGGACAGCGAGCCGCAGTCCGTGCCGCCGATCGCCCGCCAGTCGCGCTGAAGGGCGCGACGGCAGAAGGAGAGCCGGATGAAACTGCGCTTCAAGGCGAACGATCCATCGAACCTTAGCCGAAGCCGCCGGTCGCTGCCGACCCGCGCCGGTGGCGCCCTCGTTCTGGTCGCGGCACTGACTCTCGCGGCCTGCGCGCGACACGAGCCGCCGGTCGCCGATCCCGCAGCCGCGCCCGAGGGGCTCTCGCAAGCGATGGGCGCGCCAAGCGCCCCGGCGGCGGCCCGGCGTCACATGATCGCCGCGGCCAATCCCCATGCCAGCGAGGCTGGCCTTGAGATCCTGCGGGCCGGCGGCTCGGCCGTCGATGCGGCGATCGCCGCCCAGATGATGCTGACCCTGGTCGAGCCGCAGTCCTCCGGCATCGGCGGCGGCGCCTTCCTGCTGCACTACAAGAGCGAGTCGCGCGAGGTCCAGGCCTACGACGGCCGCGAGACCGCGCCGGCGACGGCGACGTCCGCCCTCTTCCTCACGCCCGACGGCGATCCGATGGGCTTCTGGGACGCGGTGGTCGGCGGCCGGGCGGTCGGCACGCCCGGTGTGCTGCGCATGCTGGAGCTCGCCCACCGCCAGCACGGCAAGCTGCCCTGGGCGCGGCTGTTCGAGCCGGCGATCCGGCTCGCCGAGCAGGGCTTCCCGGTCTCGCCGCGCCTGCACGGGTTGATCGCGCGCGACCGCTTCCTCGGCGGCCAGCCGAGCACGCGCGCCTACTTCTTCGACGCGGCGGGTGAGCCCCTGGCGGCCGGCAGCGTCCTCAAGAACCCGGCCTTGGCCGAGACCTTCCGGAAAATCGCGGCGCAAGGTACGGGCGTGTTCTACGAAGGAGAAATCGGTGCGGACATCGTCGCGGCGGTGCGCGGCGTCGCCGACAATCCCGGTTTGCTGTCGAGCGACGACCTCGCCGCCTATCCGGCCAAGGAGCGGGCACCGCTCTGCGCGCCCTATCGCGCCTGGATCGTCTGCGGCATGCCGCCGCCGACCTCGGGCGGCGTCGCGGTCCTGCAAATCCTCGGCATGCTGTCCCACTTCCAGGTCCGCGAGCTGCCGCCGCTCTCCGCCGAAGCGGCCCATCTGATCGCCGAGGCCAGCCGCCTCGCCTTCGCCGATCGCAACCAGTTCCTGGCCGACACGGACTTCGTCGAGGTCCCGCTCGGCCGTCTGCTCTCGGCCGACTACCTGGCGCAGCGCGCCGGCCTGATCTCGCCGAGCGCGAGCCTGGGTCGTGCCGCGCCCGGTCTGCCGACCGAGAGCGCGGCCATGCCGGCACAGGAGGAGCCGCCCTCGACCAGCCACTTGGTCGTTGTCGACGCGGAGGGCAACGCCGTCTCGATGACCTCGTCGATCGAGAACGGCTTCGGCGCGCGCCTGATGGTGCGCGGCTTCCTGCTCAACAACCAGCTCACCGACTTCTCCTTCCGGCCCGAGCGCGACGGCCGGCCGGTCGCCAACCGGGTCGAGCCCGGCAAGCGCCCGCGCAGCTCGATGTCGCCGTTCCTCGTGCTGGACCGCGAGGGCCGCTTCGTCATGGCCGTGGGTTCGCCCGGGGGCAGCCGTATCATCGGCTACGTGGCGCAGGCCCTGATCGCGGCGCTGGACTGGAACCTCGATCCCCAGGCCGCGACGGCGCAGGCCCACGTGATCAACCGCAACGGCCCGACCGACCTGGAGTTCGGCAGCCAGGCGACCGGCCTGGTGCCGGCCTTGGAAAAGCTGGGCCACAAGCTGCGCTTTCCCGAGATGACCAGCGGCCTGCACGCGATCCGGCAAAGCGGCGGCCAGCTCTTGGGCGGCGCCGATCCCCGCCGCGAGGGCGTGGCACTGGGAGACTAGACGGCCGACTTGCTGTTGAAGACGGCACATGAAAACCCCTCGCCCCCTTGGGGGGAGAGGGAGGGGCCCAGGATCACGAAGTGAGCCTGGGAGGGCGAGGGGGACAGCGACGCCTGTGCTCAATCACTCGGCAAGGCCATCCTTGCCGCAGCGGCGGCGAAGGCTAGACTGCCGCGCCATGTCCGAAGCCGCCGTTCCCCTCGAAGCCGTGCGCCCCGTCGTGCGGCTCAAGCCGCGCGCCCAGAAGCGCCTCGTGGCGGGCTATCCCTGGGTCTACTCGAACGAGGTCGAGATGGATGCGGCCGCGCGCAGCCTGCCGCTCGGCAGCGTCGTGCGCCTGGAGAGCAGTGACCGCGAGGGCTTGGGGACTGCCTTCTTCAACAAGCTGCCCCTGATCGCCGCACGCGTGCTGTCGCGCGATCCGGACATCGAGATCGACGAGGCGTTTCTGGCCGATCGTCTCGAGCGCGCGCTGGCGCTGCGCGAGCGCCTGGTCGCGGCCCCCTATTACCGACTGGTGCACGCGGAGGCCGACGGTTTGCCCGGCCTGATCGTCGACCGCTTCGATTCGGCGCTGGTGCTGCAATTGAACACGGCGGGCATGGAGCGGCTTCGCGCGCCCCTGCTCGCGGCGCTGGAGCGCCTGCTCGCACCCGGCACCATCGCGCTGCGCAACGACAGCCAGGCCCGCCGGCTCGAGGGGCTGGAGAGCGAGGTGCGCGTGCTCAAGGGCACGCTATCGGCGCCGATCGAGGTGATCGAGAACGGGGCCCGCTATCTCGCCGACCTGCGCGAAGGACAGAAGACCGGCTGGTTCTTCGATCAGCGCGAAAACCGGGCCTGGATCGCTCCGCTGGCCGAGGGCGCGCGCGTGCTGGAGGCCTATTGCTATACGGGCGGCTTCACGATGCAGGCCGCGCGCGCCGGAGCCGAAGAGATCCTGGCCATCGACCGCTCCGAGCCGGCGCTGACTCTGGCGGCCGAGGCGGCGAAGCTGAACGGCGTCGAGGCGCGCTGCCAATTCAAGAAGGCGGAGGTCTTCGCCGAGCTGCAAAGCCTGGCGCGCGCCGGCGAGCGCTTCGAGCTGGTCATCGCCGACCCGCCGGCTTTCGTGAAGAGCAAGCGCGACTTCTGGCAGGGCGCCAAGGGCTACCGCAAGCTCGCCCGCCTCGCCGCCAGCCTGGTCGCCCCCGGCGGCTGCCTCTTCATCGCCTCCTGCTCGCACCACATGGACCCGGCCCAGTTCGCCGAGCAGGTGCGCCGCGGCCTCAACAACGCCGGCAGGCAGGCCCGTATCCTGCGCAGCAGTGGGGCCGGCCCGGACCACCCGGTGCACCCGGCCTTGCCGGAGAGCGCCTATCTGAAGGCGCTGGTCCTGGCGCTCGATTGAGGCCGCGCGCTAGGCCGTCTCGGCGGCGGCTTCCTGCGCCGGCAGGTGGCGCCGCAGGAACGCGATGAAGATCAGCGCCGTTGCGAACATGATCAGGCTGTAGGTCGCCGCCGGCACGATGGCCAGGCCGCCACCGAACAGCAGCGTCGCGACGGCGATCGCCAAGGTGCCGTTTTGCAGGCCGCACTCGATGGCGATGGCGACGCGCTGGCGCAGACCGGTGGCGAAGAGCCGCGCCAGCAGATAGGCCAGGCCCATCATCAAGAGGTTCAGCACCAAGGTCACGAGCCCGGCCTGGGCGAAGTAGTCGACGATGTTGTTGCGCTGCTGATAGATCGCGCCGGCCAGAACCAGGACGAAGAGCAAGGCCGAAATCCGGCGCGCCAGCGGCTCGAAGCGCAGCGCGAAGCCTTCGGCCCAGCGGCGGATGAAGAGGCCGCAGAGCGCCGGCACCGTGACGATCACGAAGACGCTGACCGCCGTGCGGGCGACCGAGATGTCGGCGCCCACGTCGCCGCCCATGAGCTGATTGTAGGAAAACACCACGATGATGGGGATGGTCACGACGCAGAGCAGGCTGATCACCGCGGTCAGCGAGATCGAAAGGGCCACGTCGCCGCGCGCGAAGGCGGTCAGGATGTTCGAGGTCACGCCGCCGGGCGCCGCGGCGATGATCATCACGCCGA
Organism: Kiloniellales bacterium; assembly: GCA_022360075.1. The sequence goes on from JAKSDN010000481.1 coordinate 5,625, forward strand.
GCGCGAGCTCCGGCGGCAACGGCCAGAAACTGACCAGCAGGAAGGCGACCGCCGGCAAGAGCAGGATCTGCGAGAGCGCGCCGACGATGAAGTCGCGCGGCCGCTTCGCGATACGCGCGAAGTCGTCGAAGGTGAGGCCAAGGCCGAGCGCGAACATGATAAAGGCCAGCGCAAGCGGCAGTACGACGTCGGTTACAAATCCCACGGCAGTTTCCCATCGTTTTGTTCGGCGACCGCCCCGATGTGGGGCTCGTCCGGTCTAGTGGCGCAGAGGCCCAGTGGCGCAGAGGCCTAGTGGCACAGAGGCGCTGGCTTCCAAATACGGCCAAGCGCGCGGCGCTTCAAGCCGCGCGTGCCACCATAGAGCGACCATTCCGAGATCTCGGATCTCGGCTATGGCTAGGGGTGTAGGCCGCTTAGTCGATGATCACCTGATGGGCGAAGTTGCGGCCGTCGGTGATGGTGATCTGCTGAAAGCCCATCAGCTTCGCCAGGTCGAAGAAGGTGAACCATTCCTGCACGCCAAGCTCCTGAAAGATCGGCATGACGCGGGCCACCGCCGTCAGGTTGGCGAAGACCGCGCGGGCCCGGTAGATGGTGTCGAGCGGCCCGTCGGTCAGCGCCACGATGATCAGCTTCTGCGCCTCGGTGCCCTTGGCGAACATGGCCAGGGTTGGCGGATGGGGCCGGCTGAGGGACTGGTTCGTGACCCCTGTGACGAAGCCGATTCGCAGGGTGCGGTCAGCCTCTTCCAGCGTCTGGGCGCGGGCGTTGTAGACCTCTTCCGACTGCGGCACCGGGTAATAGTAGCCGGCGTGGCGATCATCGGCCGACAGCGCGCCGGAGACAGACACCAGGCTGAGCCCGGCTACGAGCCCGAGCCTGACCAGCACGCAACCCACAGCAGCCGTCAGCGCGCGACGGATCGACATGAACGCCTCCTTCTCGGTTTCCCGTTGTTCGTTTTGCGGCGCAAGCTTGGGGCAGGTCACCGGCTTTGGCAACAGAGCAGCCAGACACCGGCCTCGCCCTGCCCGCCGGCGGCGGCCGGGGCCGCCATAGGGGGGATCTGGCGCTCGGGTCGGCAAGCGCTATACTCCGCCTCCGCAGGGCATGAGGGGGGACGCGCCGGTCGTTCTGCAGCCGGCGAAAGGTCGGGATATGGATCAGCCGAGTTTTGCCTTTGTCGCCGCCGATACCGAGGAGGCCCAGGACGCCCGCGCGCGCCTGATGGCGCGCTACGACGCGGCAGCACCGCAGGACGCCGACATCATCGTCGCCCTCGGCGGCGACGGCTTCATGCTGGAGACCCTGCACAGCTACCTCGAGCGCGACGTGCCGATCTACGGCATGAACCAGGGCACGGTCGGCTTCCTGATGAACGAGTACCGCGAGGAGGCGTTGGCGCGGCGCCTGGCGGACGCCGAGTGGGTCACCCTGCACCCCTTACGCATGCGGACCACCTGCGTCGACGGCCATGTGGTCGATGCCCTGGCGATCAACGAGGTCTCGCTGCTGCGCGAGGCGCGCCAGGCCGCCACCCTGCGGATCAGCGTCGATGGCATCGTTCGCCTGGACGAACTGGTCTGCGACGGGGTCATGGTGGCCACGCCGGCCGGCAGCACGGCCTACAACCTCTCGGTCTACGGTCCGATCGTGCCGCTCGGCGCCCAACTTCTGGCCCTGACGCCGATCAGCGCCTTCCGCCCACGCCGTTGGCGCGGCGCCCTGCTGCCGAGCAGCGCGCGGGTCACCGTCGACATTCTGCAGCCCGCCAAGCGCCCGGTGAGCGCCACGGCGGACTACACGGAAGTGCGCGACGTCTCCAGCGTCGAGATCC
>JAKSDN010001246.1 GCA_022360075.1 Kiloniellales bacterium
GAAGGCCGTGAACTCCGCCCCACCCGTCTCCGCTAGCACCTTCGTGATCGCCGCCGTCAGCGTCGTCTTGCCGTGATCAACGTGGCCTATCGTACCAACGTTGCAGTGCGGCTTCGTTCGCTCAAACTTCGCCTTGGCCATGGAAGTCGATGCCCCGTCTCAAACTCGCTCTATACCTACGATCCCGGTCGGCCGGGAACGGACTCTCGATCTTCGCCACCTCGATCTCCCGTTGGCCTTGCTGGAGCGGGTGGCGGGAATCGAACCCGCGTAGCCAGCTTGGAAGGCTGGAGCTCTACCACTGAGCTACACCCGCACGCGCTTGGCAAAGCCATGACTGACGTGCGCCTTGCCCGTGGTCCAGCAACAAGAGACTGTCGTGCTCGATGATCGAGGAATCGTGAGCCCAAAAAACCGACCGCCGCCGCAGCCCCGAAAGCCGAAACCTGGACGCGTGCTGGTGGAGGGGGTTGGATTCGAACCAACGTAGGCGAAGCCAACGGGTTTACAGCCCGTCCCCTTTAACCACTCGGGCACCCCTCCTGGAAACCGCTCCGGATGTACGGCGGAGTTGGGAACTATGGTGATTTCACGCGGCCTGTCAACGTCAAACACGGCAAAAAGACCACGTTCAGCACAAACCCTCTGGCCGGCTGACCATAGCCCTTGCGGAGCGGCCTGCTCCTGGTGGAATAGTAGGCAGCATCATGCCCCGACGCAAGCCCTCGACCGCCGCGCGCCCGACTCGGGCGCCGCGCCGCCACGCCCGGCCGGGCCGCGACTCCAAGCCGCGGGCGACCCGAAACCGCGCGGATTCGGAAGCCCTCTGGCTCTACGGCGGCCACGCCGTGAGCGAAGCCCTGGCCAATCCGCGCCGCAAGCTCCGCCGCCTGCTGAGCACGGCGGAGGCCGTAGAAACCGCTGAGACGGCGCTCGCCAGGTGCCGTGGGCAAGGCGCCGGGCCGCCGCGCCTCGAGCGGGTCGAGCGCGACGCCCTGGCCGCGCTGCTGCCGCCGGGCGCGGTGCATCAGGGTCTGGCCTTGGCCGCGGCGCCCCTGGCTCAGCCGGGCCTGCCCGAGCTGCTGCGGGATCTCGCGGCGGCTGAAACCGGCGCCCAGCGCCTGTCTTTGGTCCTGCTCGACCAGGTGACCGACCCTCAGAACGTCGGCGCCGTGCTGCGCAGTGCCGCGGCCTTCGGCGCGGCGGCGGTGATCACCACCTGGCGCCACGCCCCGCCGGAGAGCGGCGCGCTCGCCAAGGCGGCCTCGGGCGCCTTCGAGCACGTGCCCTACGTCCAGGTCACCAACCTGGTCCGCGCCATGGAGCGGCTGCGGGCCGAGGGCTTTTGGCTGGTCGGGCTGGCGTCCGAGGGTGAGCAAAACCTGGCCGAGGCAAGCCCGGGCGAGAGGCTGGGGCTGGTTCTCGGCGCCGAAGGCAGCGGTCTGCGCCATCTGGTGCGCGCGACCTGCGACCAGCTCGTGCGCCTTCCGACCCAAGGACCGATCGACCAGCTCAACGTCTCGAATGCCGCCGCCGTGGCGCTTTACGAGCTTCTGGGCCGGGCCGGCCGCTAGGCTCTTGCCATCGATCCACGCTTCGAGTATAAGAATTACTGAATAAAAACAATATCTTGGGTTAATTTGATTAACCTGAGGTTGCTGACCTTAGCGGCAAGGCCCGAGGGACCGGAGTGGGCCTCCACGACAGGTTGGGAGTTGGTGGATGTCCATTCGGGTCGTACCGAGCCCCTCGGGCGCGGTTCAGGTCGTGCCGTCCGGCGGCGCCTATGAAGTCCCTTCGGGGCAGAGCCTGTCCTTCCAGGACGTGCTTGCCGACGGCAGCCTCGGCCGGGCCTGGCTGCCGGACGACCTCGAAGCCGAGCGCGTCGGCAACGACGTCGTCGTCACCTTCCCGAACGGCGAGACCCTCGTCCTGAAAGACGCCGTCGGCGCCCTCGGCGGCACGGACCTCGCGTCCCTGCTCACCCCGGCCTCGCCTGAAACAGGAGTCGAGCCGGCGGCCGGCGAGAACGGAAGCCCGATCGGCGACGGCCAGTCCCAGGGCAGCTCGCAGGCGGCCCAGAACGCCGACACCGGCGCACTCGGCACAGACTTCGGGTCCGGATCGGGCGGCGGGTTCGACGTCGACGGCGCCTCGCCCCCCGGCACGCCGGAGAGCGATCCCAATCTGCCTCTACTCCTCGGCGGCCCCGACGGGCCCGCCGGCACTAGCGTCTCCCCGCTCTTCACCGAGCTCAGCGAGGTCGTCAACCTCGCGAACCCGATCTCGGCCTTCAGCCCCGCCTTCGGCTCGCGCTTCGCCTTCGACGGCAACGTCTCGCGCGCGCTCGGCAGCGACGACACGGTGATCCTGGCCGACGCCGGCGGCATCAACAATCTGAACGTCCTCTTCGCCGCCGGCACGATCGACACGAATTTCTTCTTTGCCGGTGCCGGCAACGACAGCGTTACCGGCGGTACCGACATCGACCGGATCATCGGCAACGAGGGAGATGACTCGTTGAGCGGTGGCGATGCCAATGACCGCCTGGTCGGCGATGGGCTGGAGATTACGAGATTATCCAACGTTGTTGGCGCGCCCGGCCCCTCGAATGTGGCGGCGCAAAACCTGGACGGGTTAAGCAACAATCTGACCGTCGCCGCCGAGGGAAGCGGCCAGTTCGATTTCTATAGCTTCACCGTAAGCGCTGATGCGCCATTCGTGATCATCGAGATCACCGCTGGGAGCGCGGGCTTCCTCGACAGCGAGCTGTTCCTCTATGACGCGACGGGCGCTCTGGTGGCGGAGGACGACTTCAGCGGCGCTGGCTTGCTGTCGCGCATCGAAACGAGCCTGGCGGCTGGAACCTATTTCCTGGCCGTCGGTGAGTTCGACAGTGCCGACGGCCCGGGGCTTTTCGACCCCCAGGGCAATTTTCCCGACGCCGGGGACAGCTACAGCTTGAGCCTCATCCGAGCCGCGCGGCCGGTGCCATTCGGCAACGACCGGTTGGACGGCGGCCCCGGCCAAGACATCCTGATCGGCGACATAGACGGCGACTTGCTGGACGCGGAAGTTGGCGGCAACGATACGCTGGAGGGCGGCGGCGGCAACGACACTTTGATCGGCGACGCGAGCGAGGATATCGGTAACGATACGGCCGGTCTCAGCTCGACCGCCCGGGGCGGCGACGACAGGCTCGCGGGCGACGCGGGCAGCGACACGCTGATCGGCGATGCCGGCAACGATCTCGAGGACGAGGATACCGGCGGTAACGATACGCTGGACGGCGGCATCGGCAACGACACGCTAGTCGGCGATGCCGGTGACGATATCGACGACATCTCCCGAGGCGGCAACGACACGCTGACCGGCGGCAGCGGTAACGACGTCCTTTTCGGCGACGCGGCGGACGACGTGGGCAATACCGACACGCCCGGTCCGGACGTGACCGCGCGCGGCGGTAACGACACGCTCCTTGGCGGCGAAGGCAATGATTCGCTGTTCGGCGACGCCGGCGAGGATCTCGAATCCGCCGCGATCGGCGGCAACGACATACTGGACGGCGGCACCGGCAACGACTTACTGGTCGGCGATGCCGGCGACGACCTCGACAACACCTCCCAGGGCGGCGACGACACGCTGCTCGGCGCCGGCGGCGAAGACACGCTCTTCGGCGATAACCGGGACCCTTTCGAAGACAACGACGGAGGCGGCGACGATAGGCTCTTCGGCGGCGAAGGCAACGACACGCTGATCGGCAACTCCGGCAACGACACGCTCGACGGCGGTGCCGATGCCGACATCTTCCTCTACGACTTCGCCTTCCCCGTGCTCGTCAACCAGGGCGCCGACACGATCGTGAACGCCGAGGCGGGCGATACCTTGCGCCTGATCGACGTCTTCCCCTATGGCGGCGGCCCGGTGACGCCGCTCGTCCTCGATGGCGCCGATGCCGTCAGCGACGGCTGGGCGGTCGCCGACGCCGGTCCCGGCGGCGCTGTGACCGTCACCTTCGGCGACAACAACGGCGCAGCGGGCAACGACGGCAGCCTGGGCAGCGTCGTGATCCAGGGCCTCGGCACCGGCAACATCGACACCTTCGTCGAGCTGGCCGCGGCTATCAACTTGGAGATCAATCCGTAGGCGGCATGGGCGAGTCCGCTGCGGAGATCGAGCGATCCTCATGCTTCGACAGGCTCAGCATGAGGGGATAGGGTTCGCCCAACCACGACCTTCCACCTCATCCTAAGCTTGTCGAAGGGTGAGGATCGCGCGGTTTCCGAATCACCTTGCCCCGGAACACCCCCGCCCCTACGGCAGCCAGTCCCGCATCCGGTACCAGGTCATGGCCAGCACCAGGCTCGGCAGGCGCAGCAGGCGGCCGCCGGGGAAGCTGGTGTGCGGCAGGCGGGCGAAGAGGTCGAGGCGCTCGGCCTGGCCGGCGATCGCCTCGGCGATGATCTTGCCGGCAAGGCCGGTCAGCGCCACGCCGGTGCCGGAGAAGCCCTGGGCGAAGTAGAGATTGGAGCCGAGCCGGCCGAAGTGCGGTGTGCGCTCGACCGTGATGCCGACGTAGCCGCCCCAGATGTAGTCGAAGCGGGCCTCGGCGAGCGCGGGAAAGACCTTGGTCATCTCGCGCCGCAGGCCGCCCTCCAGGTTCGGCGGCGCCAGCGTCGAATAGCTGGCCAGGCCGCCGAACAGCAGGCGCCGGTCGGCCGAGAGCCGGTAGTAGTTGAGGATGAAGTTCCAGTCGCAGACCGCCGCGTCGCTCGGGAAGAGCGCCCGCGCCTGGGCTTCCGACAGAGGCTCGGTCGCACCGATGAAGTTGCCGATCGGCATAACCTTGGCCGCGAGCTCGGGCACCAGCATGCCGAGATAGGCGTTGCCGGCGAAAACGACGGTGTCGGCCTCGACGCTGCCGCCCGCCGTGCGCAAAACGGGCCGCCGGCCGCGCTCGACGGCGGTCACGGCCGCGTCCTCGTACAACTGCGCCCCGGCCGCCTCGGCCGCCGCCGCCAGGCCCAGGCAGTAGTTCAGCGGATGCAGATGCCCGGCGCCGGCATCGTAGAGCCCGCCGAGGTAAGCCTCCGAGCCGATATGGGCATGCAAGGCCGCGTGGTCCGGCAACAGGGTGAACTTGTCGTAGCCGTAGTCGCGCGCCCAGGACTCGGCCATTTCGGCCATGCCGTTCAAATGCCGGCGCTTGATCGCGGCGTGCAGATAGCCGGCCTTGAGATCGCAGTCGATCGCGTGCTTGGCGACCCGCTCGTGGATGATCTCCTTGGACTCCTCGGCCAGCAAGAATAGCTTGCGCGCGTCGTCCTTGCCGACGGCCCGGGCGATCGCCGCCATGTCGGCCGAATAGCCGCTGCAGACCTGTCCGCCGTTACGCCCGGTCGCGCCCCAGCCGATCCGATTGGCCTCGAGCAGCACCACGTCATAGCCCCGCTCGGCCAGATTGAGTGCCGCCGATACGCCCGTGAAGCCGCCGCCGACCACGCAGATGTCGGCCTTCACCGTACCTTGCAAGGGCGGCCGCGCCGGCGCGGGATGGGCAGTGGCGGCGTAGTAGGAGGGGGCGTGGGCTTCGGCGGTCATGCCCGGGCTGCATAGGGCTTCGGAGGGAGCCGCGTCAAGGCTGCGTGCCGCCGCAGCTCGCACATGCTCGAACCTTGCGAGGCGCCATTAGGTCGTTGGATTCGACACGGATGAACGTGGATGAACACGGATTTCTTCGTGAGCCCGACATCCGTGTTCTTCCACGTTCATCCGTGTCCTCTAACGGCATCAAGCTGTAAAGTTGACTCTTCATCGGCCGCGTTGAACGAGACCTTTCAACCCGCGACCTCATCTGTACTACTAACTTCGAGATTCCTCGCAGATCGCGAGGAATTTTCTGTAACTGGCCTGCCTGTTTCGACAATTCACAACGGGGATCTTGACGCTTGCACAGCCTTCAAGCACCACTGACCGCCCTCCGGCGCCGCCCCAACCTCCTCACCCTTCGACAAGCTCAGCATGAGGGGCTGGGATTGAACATGGCGCGGGAAACCAAAGGTCGAGACCGACGACTCTCGATCCAACCGACCAAGCCTGCGGCACCACCACTCGCTCGCACAACAGCGGACCTTTGGTTGCGGCCACGCTGCGCTGTGTTCATCGGTGTTCATCTGTGTCTTAACCTGAACAGCCATTATCCGTGACATGCTGACGCCGACACAAAAGCGCCGCTACGCCGAGGACGGCTACATTGTGCTCGAAGGATTCAAGAGCGCAGTCGAGGTCGCGGCGCTGCGCGCCCGCGCCGCTGAGATCGTGCGCGATTTCGATGCCTCGACGACCCGTGCGATCTTCACGACCGATGACCAGGCGCGCCGCACCGATGACTATTTCCTCACCTCCGGCGACAAGGTCCGCTGCTTCTTCGAGGAGAAGGCCTTCGACGAGAACGGCGATCTGGTGCAGGCGAAAGAGCTCTCGATCAACAAGATCGGCCACGCGCTGCACGACCTCGATCCGGTCTTCGACCAGTTCTCGCGCGGCCCGGCGCTGGCAGAACTGGCCGAAGACCTAGGGCTCGTCGAGCCGCTGATCTGGCAGTCCATGGTGATCTTCAAGCAGCCCGCGATCGGCGGCGCGGTGAAGTGGCACCAGGACGCGACCTTCTTCGCGACCGAGCCGCAGAGCGTGACCACCTTCTGGTTCGCGCTCGAGGCCGCGCGCCTCGACAACGGCTGCCTCTGGGTCGAGCCCGGCGGCCACAAGGGCCCCCTGCGCGAGCGCTTCACCGCCCACTTCACCGACCGGGGCGGCACCTGCCGCATGGAGCCCCTCGACGACACCCCCTGGCCCAGCGAAGCCAGCGCCATCCCGCTGGAGGTGGCGGCCGGCAGCCTCGTCTGCTTCCACGGCCACCTGCCCCACGCCAGCGCGCCCAACACCTCCCCCCACTCCCGCCACGCCTACACCCTACACGCAACCGACGGCCGCGCGGTCTACGCCAAGGACAACTGGCTCCAACGGCCCGCGGACTTCCCGCCGCGGGGATTCATGTGAAGCTTCGTAGGGCGGGTTAGTGAAGCGTAGCCCGCCGCATGCAAGCACCGTCTTCGGCAGTCATCCGGCGGAATACGCTGACGCTATTCCGCCCTACGCCTTTCGAGCAAACGGCAAATGGGAGTTTCGACACCGATGGACACAGATTTCTCGGAATGGCTGATCCGTGTTCATCCTGTTCATCCGTGTTTTTCAGTTCGGCTCTTGCCGCATGCTTTAGGTCGGCAAGCTTTGGCGAACTTCCGCCATCAAGTCTGATTCAACACGGATGAACAGGATGAACACGGATGTGGATTAGCATCTCTCATCTGTGTCGACTCAATGGAACGCCCCGGCGCCAACGGCACCTCCCGGAAGAACGGACCTCCACCCGCGCCGCGCTTGCCAGCCTTTCCGGCCCGTGCTAGCGCTCTCGGCGGCTTGACAAAGAAAACAAAGACCTATGAGCAAGATCGAAGATTTCCTGAAGGAACACGGCATCGACGAGGTCGAGTTCTTGCTGCCCGACATGGCGGGGATCGCGCGGGGCAAGATTCTGCCGGCGGAGAAGTTCGTCCAGGGCATGCACAAGAACGGCCTGCGCATCCCCGAGGCGATCTTCGTGCAGACCGTCACGGGCCACTACCCCTCCGAGGACGACGGCGCGGTCACCGACCCCGCGACCTCGGACGTCTACCTGGTGCCGGACGTGGACACCATCCGCATCGTGCCCTGGTACGAGGAGCCGACGGCGCAGGTGATCTGCGATGCCTATTACTTCGATGGCACGCCGGTCACCTTCTCGTCGCGCCAGCTCCTGAAGCACATCCTCTCGCTCTACGAGGCCAAGGGCTGGCGGCCGGTCGTGGCGCCGGAGCTCGAGTTCTTCCTCGTAGAGGTCAACACCGACCCGGATTATCCGCTGGAGCCGCCGGTCGGCCGCTCGGGGCGTCGCGAGACTTCGCGCCAGGCCTACGGCGTCGACGCGGTCAACGAGTTCGATCCGCTGTTCGAGGAGGGCTACGACTTCTGCGAGGCGCAGAACATCGACATCGACACGCTGCAGCACGAAGCCGGCGCGGCGCAGATGGAGTTCAACTTCATCCACGGGCCGGCCCTGCGCCTGGCCGACCAGGCCTTCCTGTTCAAGCGCACGGTGCGCGAGGCGGCGCTGCGCCACAAGGTCTACGCGACCTTCATGGCCAAGCCCATGCAGGACGAGCCCGGCAGCTCGATGCACGTGCACCAGAGCCTGCTCGACGCCAAGGACGGCCGCAACCTCTTCGCGACCAAGAACGGCAAGGACTCGAAGCTGTTCCTCAGCCACATCGCGGGCCTGCAGAAGTACCTACCGGCGGTCATGCCGCTGCTGGCGCCGAACGTGAACAGCTACCGCCGTCTGACGCCCTATTCCGACGCGCCGATCAACACCCACTGGGGCTACGACAACCGCACGGTCGGCCTGCGCGTGCCGCATTCCGAGCCTGCGGCGCGGCGGGTCGAGAACCGCATCGCCGGGGCCGACGCGAATCCCTATCTCGCGATCGCCGCCTCCCTCGCCTGTGGCTATCTCGGCATGACCGAAAAGCTCAACCCGCGCGACCCGGTCAAGGGCAGCGCCTACCGGCTCGCCCACACCCTGCCACGCACGCTCTACGATGCGCTCAATCGCCTGAACGGCAGCCGCCCGGTCAAGTCGGTGCTGGGCGAGAAGTTCGTCGAGGCGGTCTCGCTGGTGAAGAACGCCGAGCTGGAGGCCTACCAGAAGGTGATCTCGTCTTGGGAGCGCGAGCACCTTTTGTTAAACGTATAGGGTTATCTGCCATGCCATTCGGTTGAATGCAGAGACCGACATGAGACAAAACCATCGAATCACGAGGTTTCTCGCCGAAAATCTGGCGACCCGTCGCTCGCGCCACGACGAGCTGCTGATCCTCTGCGCCCGCATCGGCTTCAATCCCTAGCGGGGCTGTGCCCGGCCTGATTTGCCGGGGACTTGCAAGCCGAGGCGCAAGCGCCCGGCTCTCCTCCTATTGAAGCTCAGGAACAGTGACATGACCCTCGTTGAGACCCTCGATCGGACGGCGCAGTGGCGCCAGAGCGACCTCGAGCATCACCTGCATCCCTTCACCGACACCCGTGCGCTGGGTGAGACCGGCGGCAGCCGGATCATCACCCACGCCGAGGGCGTCTGGCTGGAGGACTCCGAAGGCAACCGGCTGCTCGACGCCATGGCCGGCCTGTGGTGCGTCAATGTCGGCTACGGCCGCGCCGAGCTGGCCGAGGCCGCGCGGCGCCAGATGCTGGAGCTGCCCTACTACAACACCTTCTTCAAGACCGCGAGCCCGCCGGCGATCGAGCTGGCCGACAAGCTGGTCGCGCTGACGCCGGAAGGCCTGAACCACGTCTTTTTCGGCTGCACCGGCTCGGATGCGAACGACACGATCGTGCGCCTGATCCGGCACTTCTGGAACCTGAAGGGCAAGCCCGGCAAGAAGACCTTCATCAGCCGCGAGTACGCCTATCACGGCAGCACCCTGGCCGCGACCAGCCTCGGCGGCATGTCGGCCATGCATGCCCAGGCCGACCTGCCGCTGCCCGGCTTCGTCCACGTCACGCCGCCCTATTGGTACGACTACGGCGGCGACCTCTCGCCGGCCGAGTTCGGGCGCGCGGCGGCCAAGGCGGTCGAGGACAAGATCCTCGAGCTCGGCGCCGACAATGTCGCCGCCTTCATCGGCGAGCCGATCCAGGGCGCCGGCGGCGTGATCGTGCCGCCGGAGAGCTACTGGCCCGAGATCCAGCGCATCTGCCGCGAGCACGACGTGCTGCTGATCGCCGACGAGGTGATCTGCGGCTTCGGCCGCACCGGCCACTGGTTCGCCTGCGAGCCCTTCGGGATCGCGCCCGACGTGATGACCATCGCCAAGGGCCTGACCTCCGGCTACCTGCCGCTCTCCGCGGTCATGGTCGGCGATAACCTATCCGAGGTGCTGATCGCCGAGGGCGGCGAGTTCCAGCACGGCTATACCTACTCCGGCCATCCAGTCGCCTGCGCGGTCGGGCTGGAGAACATCGCCATCATGGAGCGCGAGGGCCTGATCGAGCGGGCCCACAGTGATATCGGCCCCTATCTCCAAAATCGCCTGCGCGAGGCCGTGGCCGATCACCCGCTGGTCGGCGAGGTCCGCGGCATGGGCATGATCGGCGCCGTCGAGCTGGTCGAGGACAAGGCCAGCCGGCGCCACTTCGACGGACTTGGCAAGGTCGGCGGGATCTGCCGTGACCACTGCTTCGCCAACGACCTGGTGATGCGCGCCGTGCGCGACGCCATGGTCTTCTCGCCGCCCCTGACGCTCAGCCACGCCGAGGCCGACGAGCTGGTGACACGCTTCGCGCGCTGTTTGGATTTGACCGCGAAGGATCTGGGGGTGAGCTGAGGGACTGAGGCCCCGGCACTCTCACCCACGCCGCGGAGTCGCCACCGCTAAGCTGTCATCCTCGGGCTTGACCCGAGGATCCATTGTGCCGATACGCGGAACCGAGACGCTAAAGCGACGCTCCCGGCTTGTCCCTACCATGGATCCTCGGGTCAGGCCCGAGGATGACAATTGAGAGGATTGGCCCGACTGCGAATCCACGGGCCGACAGGGGCGCAAAGGCATCGGAAGGAACCCCACCATGCGTGAAGTCACCGTCGCCGCCACGCAGATGACCTGCTCCTGGGACCGCGCGGCAAACCTCGACCGGGCCGAGACGCTGGTGCGCGAGGCGGCGGACCGGGGCGCGCAGGTCGTGCTAATTCAGGAGCTCTTCGAGACGCCCTACTTCTGCACGGACCAGAAACCGGAGCATTTCGAGCTTGCGCAGCCCGCCGAAGAAAGCGCGGCCGTGAGGCGCATGCAGGCGCTCGCCGCCGAGCTCGAGGTCGTGCTACCGGTGAGCTTCTTCGAGCGTGCCAACAACGCCTACTACAATTCGCTCGCCATGGTCGACGCGGATGGCGCCTGCCTGGGGGTCTATCGCAAGAGCCACATCCCGGACGGGCCCGGCTATCAAGAGAAGTTCTACTTCAACCCCGGCGACACGGGCTTTCGCGCCTGGCGCACGCGCTATGCCACGGTGGGCGCGGCGGTCTGCTGGGACCAGTGGTTCCCCGAGGCCGCGCGGGCGATGGCCCTGCAGGGCGCGGAGATCCTGTTCTATCCGACGGCCATCGGGAGCGAGCCGCAGGATGCGACGATCAACAGTCGCGACCATTGGCAGCGCACCATGCAGGGCCATGCCGCCGCCAACATGACGCCGCTGGTCGCCTCCAACCGCATCGGCCGCGAGGACAGCGAGAGCTGCGCGCTCACCTTCTACGGCTCGTCCTTCATCGCCGACCAGACCGGCGCCAAGGTGGCGGAAGCCGACCGCGAGACGGAGAGTGTGATCACCGCGACCTTGGATCTCGATGCGATCCGCAGCCAGCGGGCA
>JAKSDN010000219.1 GCA_022360075.1 Kiloniellales bacterium
CAGCGCGCACGTGTTGATGGGCGCCTTGGACGGCCTGTTCCACTACCTCGGCCAGGAAGAGGCCGCGATTCGTAGCGATTCGATCAAGCGCACCACCGAGCTGTTGCAGAGGGTGTTCGGCAGCCGGGGCTGACGGAACCTGTTCGGCGGAACACGCGCCGGCCGCTCCGAACCCTCACCTGCCGGTCATGATGAGCTGTGACAGGCGGGCCTCGCTTAGCTCGGCGACGGGGCGATCGCCGACCTTCCGCCCATTCTTGAGAACCAGGACCCGATCGCAGGTCGCGAGGACGTCGTCGAGGTTGTGGCTGATCAGTAGGACGGTCACGCCGGCCGCCTTGAGGTGGCGCAGATAGTCGAGCACCCGCGCCTTCTCCTGCACGCCCAGCGCCGCCGTCGGCTCGTCCAATAGCACGAGGCGCGCCTGCCAGCGCAGCGCCCGGCTGATGGCCACGGCCTGGCGTTGGCCGCCCGAGAGCCCGCTGACCGGCGCGTCCATCGAAGGCAGCTCGATCTTGAGCGTGCCCAGGTGCTTTCGCGCTTCGCTGCGCATGGCCGCCTTGTCGAGAACGCGCAGGCCCGGCAGCAGGCTGCGACGGGTCAGCTCCGAGCCGAGAAAGACGTTCTGGTAGATCGACAGGCGAGATGCCAGGGCCAGGTCCTGGTAGATCGTCGCGATCCCGGCCCGCAGCGCGGCCGCCGGCGAAGCGAAGACGACCGGGGCATCGTCGAGCCGGATCTCGCCAGCGCTGGGCGTCTGGGCGCCGGCCAGTACCTTGATCAGGCTCGACTTGCCGGCGCCGTTGTCGCCGCAGATCCCGAGCACCTCACCGGCGGCGACGTCGAAGCTCACGCCTTGCACGGCCTCGACAGCGCCGTAACGGACCGCGATGTCGCGCGCTTCGAGCAGGCTCGACACGGGCGCTCGGCGAGCGATGGTGTCTAGGCTCGCGCCTCGGTCACCAGGGCCATTCGCCCTCCGACGGGACATTGGTCGGATCGACCAGGACCGAGTCCATGTAGAGATAGGGACCGGCAGTGATCTCCTCTTTCTTTTGGGCCTGTAGAAGGAGCTTGTCGAAGGACTCGACGGCGGCCCGGCCCATGGTCTCGAAGGGAATCGCGACCGTCGCCGTGAACAGGCTCTCGGGATCGCGGATCCGGCGAAAGGCCTCCTGGCCGCCGTCGACGCCGGTCAGCAGGACCTGACCTTTCTTGTAGCCCTGGCCTTGGAGCAGATCGTCGATCACGAAGGCCTGACCATCGAAGGAGGTCCAGACCGCCTCGAACTCGCCGGCGTTCTTGAGGGCGAGCGCCTCCATGCCGGCGCGCACATCCTCGCGCCACGACTTGGTCTTGGCCATGGTGTGGCTGCCGACCAGCTCGATCCCTGTGTTCTCGCCAAGGACCACGTCCATCACCTTGCCCCGCGCGCGCGTACCGCCGTGGCCCTCGTAGCGCTGCATCAGCAGCCGGCCCTGATAGTTCATCAGGCCGAGCAGGTGGGTGGCGATCTTGGCGCCGACCTCGAACTCGTTGACGTTGACGTCGAACAGCGTGTGCGCGCTGGTCCCCGACATCACGGTGATCACGGGAACGCCCGCCTGCCCGGCCGCCTCCAGTTGCGTTTCGAGCTGCTGCACCTTGCCCATGGCGAGCACGATGCCGTCGACGCCGCTCTGCACGAGGTTCTCGAGCTGCGCGGCATGATCGGGCACCGAGCCGGCGGAGTTGAGCAGCGTGACCTCCCAGCCCTTGGCCTCCGCCGCGGTCTTGGCGGCGTTGGCCGTGCGCGCGTGGGTATCGGCCGACATCTGAAAGGCGATGATTCCGAGTTTCGTCGCGGCCTCGGCCGCGCCCGTCGTCAGGGCGGCGGCGAGTACCAACGCGGTGAACAAACACCTCATTGAGCTAGTCCCCCATGTCTTCATGTTTTCGTTTCTGGTTACGGCGCCAACCAGCCCGATTTCAACCTCGCACAAGTCGCCAGCAAAATCATGACGTTACGCCGAAAGCGGCACGGCGAAGCTGAGAGGCTGAGAGGCTCACCGACAGCAGAATTATGACGCCCAACACGATGTCCTGCACGTAGTATTCGGCGCCGAGCAGGGTGAGCCCGTTCGACAGCACACCTATGGTCAGCGTGCCGATCAGGGTGCCCGGGATGTTGGGCTTGCCCGGCTCGATCATGGTCATGCCGAGCAGCACGGCGGCGATTCCGGTCATCAGGAACTCGCCGGCGATGGTCGGGCTGGAAGAGCTGAGCGCTGAGGTCAGGAGTATGCCGACGATGCCGGCACCGAGACCCGAGAGCGTCAAGCCGATCACCTTCATGCGGCGCGTTGCGATGCCGGCCAGGCGCGCCGCCTCCTCCGCCTCGCCGCTCGCGACCAGGTGAACGCCGGCGCGGGTCTGCTTGACGAAGAACAGTGCGAGGCCGGCGATGATCACGACCCAGAGGATCAGCACCGGCAGGTCGAACAGCCGGCCGCGGCCGAGAAACAGGAAGGCCGGGTCTAGCTTGCCGACATAGGCGACGCCCTCGGTGATGAGGAACGAGAGGCCATTGGCGATCGTGGCCACCGCCAAAGTGGCGATCAACGAGGGCACCTTGAAGCGCGTGACCAGCACGCCGTTGGCAAGGCCGAGGCATAGCGCAATCGCAAGCCCGGCCGCAATCCCGAGCCACACGGGCTGGCCGCCGAACAGAAGGCTTGCCGTTACGACACTCGCCAGGCTGGCGACATTGGCGATCGAGAGATCGAGCTCGCCGGCCATCAGGGCCAAGGTGAAGCCGGTTGCGATGATCGCGAGATAGCTGATCTGCTTCAGGACGTTCAGCAGGTTGATCGGATTGATGAAGTTCTCGGCCGCCAGGGAGAAGAACAGGATCAGCGCGACCGCGCCCATCGCGGTGCCGTAGGTCGTGACGATATGCGGCCAGTCGATCGCGCGCCTTGGCAGGGTCTCGCTCATCGCCTTGTTGTCCCGTGCCCCCCGCGCGCGGTCAATGCTCGCTTCGGTTCTCGGCAGCAAGACGGGCGAGCCCGGCGGAGGCCTCGCTGTTCGCGGCTTGCAGTTTCTCGAAAAGCGCGTAGAGCGCGTCGAAGGTCTCGGCCCTGGCAGGATCCGGCTTAAAGGTCGCAGCAGGCTTCGCCAAGGCTGTCTGCGCCTCGGCCAGCGAGGCATGCCTGCCTAGCCCGGTGAAGACCAGCATGGCTGCGCCGAGAAGGCCCGCCTCGCGCGCCGCGCCGCGCAGAACCGGTAGCTGCAAGATATCGGCCTTGGTCTGGCACCAGAGATCGCTGCCTGCGGCACCGCCGCCGATGTGCAAGGCGCGGGGCGGCTCGACCCCCGATGCGATCGCCCTTTGCAGGGCCAAGCGGTTGCCCAAGGCGACGCCCTCTACCAGGCTCCGCAGCAAATCGTCCGGACGCTGCTCGGCCGACAGGCCGAAGAGGGCGCCGCGAAGATCCGGGTTCCAATGGGGCACGCGCTCGCCGTCGAGATACGGCAGAAAAAGCGGCGTCGACTCGGCGCGCGGCAGCGCCTCCAGCCGGGCGAGCAGCGCGGCCGGCTTGGACTCGCCGAGTCCCAACCAGGCAGCGACCGCCAGCAAGCTGCCGATACCGACCTGACTCGGCCCGCCGATCTGGTAGAGGGCCGGGCACCCGGCTTCGTCCAGCCAGCGCAGCGTGAGCAAGCCCTCGGCGTCCTGCGCCTGCGTCGCCATGACCCCGAAGACCTCCGTCGTGCCCGAGATGGCATAGGCGAGACCCGCGCGCAGCGCCCCGAGGCCGAGCACCGCGCACCAGGTATCGAGCGAGGCGAGGAAGACCGGCAGGCCGGCCAGGCGGTCGAAGGGTGCAGGCAGGCCCGCCTGGATACGGCCGATCTCCATGCCGGGCGCCTGGGGTGGCGGCAGCAGATCGCCGGGCAGGCCGCAGGCCGCGAAGAGGCGCTGCCGCGCCGCCTCGGTCGCCTGGCCGAGCAGGCGGGCCATCGAGATGGCATCGCAGGCCGGCGTCCCGGTCAGACGGGCCGCCAGGTAGTCCTTGGGCTCGACGACGCGGGCCAGGCTTGCAAAGGCGACCGGCTCCTCGTCGCGGAGCCAGAGGATTCTGGCCAGTGGATGAAAGCCGTCGAGGCTGCCGACTTGAGGCCAGAAAGGCAGGTCGGCCCGATCTTCGCGCAGGACGGCCAATGCTTCGGCCTGCCGGCGCGCGCGGCTGTCGGCCCAGGTGATCGCCGGCCGGACGGGCTGCCCGGCCGTATCGAGAAAGACCTGCGTGCGGGTGATGCCGGTGATGGCGAGGCCCACGGCCCGGTCGCCGCGCCGCGCGACCTGGTCGAGCAGCGTCGCGGTCACGGCCGCGAAGGCACGCCACCAGAGCCCCGGATCGACCTCCTCGGCGGCGCCTGCAACCTGGCGCGCGAAGAGCATCTCCGCCTCCGCCCGCGTCTCGCCATCCTCGTCGAGCGCGCCGCCGCGCAGCGCCGAGCTTCCGAGATCGAAGCTCAAAGCGACTTCCGCCACCCCGGACCGTCCTTCGACTGCCTACCCCAGCGCCACGGTTTGGCCCGCCCTGGCCGCGAACACAAGGCCGCTCCCCAAGGCGCGGCTCGAGGGCCTGAGCGGCCGGCTCACCTTCCCGCGCGCAAACGAATCAAAAGCTTCACAAACGGCGAGTCATCCGTCCGGCGCTGGACGTCGTAAGAACGTTTAGAACAAGGAGGTAAGAACGATGCGCGGACGCAACGTCGTCAGACTGATCACGATCTTAGCGGCCTGTCTTGCCGCCTGCCTGTCAGTCGATCTTCGGCTGCGGTTCGGCCGCGCCAGGCTCGGTCGGCCGGGCTGGCGGCTGAGCGAAAGCGAAGCGATGGCTGTGCCGGTGGCCGGCGAAGGGCGGGCCTGACGCCCAACAGGAGAGACAGCGGGGAGCCGGTACTATGCGGTCCCAACGCTCGCTTCTGGCGCGGATGAGAGCCCGCCTCGCGGGAAACAGTATACTGTCCCCCGAATAGCCGGAATAGCTACTGGCCGATCTCGTCGGCGATCCAGTCGCAGACCACCCACCGGGCTTCGTTTCCCGCGCTTTCCGGGTGGTAGCAGCGATAGACATTGACGGCGGCCTCGAAGGCGGATCGGTCGGGCACGCCGCGCTGGCGTAGCTCGCGGTACGCGCGGGTCGCAGCAGCCTTGCAAGAGCAGTTGTTCATTGTGGCGATCGAGGCTCCCATCACTTCACCTGTGTTTTGCGCCCTACCGGGGCGGAAGCGCAAGCGTCATTTGATTATCGGCAAAGTCTCGTAACTATGGAAGGGCGGAGGCGAGCTCACCGTCCACTCCAGCGTGGTCGCGCCCTCGCCCCAGGGATTGTCGGCGCAGCGCTCGCCCGCCGTGAAGGTGCGATAGATCACGAAGAGGAAGAAGAACGCCCCGAACATGGATAGATAGGAGCCCCAGGAGGAGACCAGGTTCCAGCCGGCGTAGGCGTCGGGGTAGTCCGGGATGCGCCGCGGCATGCCGGCCAGGCCGGCGAAGTGCTGCGGGAAGAAGGTCAGGTTGACGCCGATGAAGGTGATCCAGAAGTGGATCTTGCCCAGGATCTCCGGGTATTGGCGCCCGCACATCTTGCCGATCCAGTAGTAGAATCCGGCGAACAGGCCGAACAGTGCGCCCATGGACATGGTGTAGTGGAAGTGGGCGACCACGAAGTAGGTCTCGTGCAGCGCGATGTCGAGGCCGGCATTGGCGAGCACCACCCCGGTCACCCCGCCCACGGTGAAAAGGAAGAGAAAGCCGATG
>JAKSDN010000402.1 GCA_022360075.1 Kiloniellales bacterium
GCGCCACGCCCTCTCCGACCTCGCGGCCGAGGGCTTGATCAGCCGGCGCCGGCGCCTCGGCACGGTGGTCACCGGCCGCTCGCCGCATCAGAGCCTAAGGTTCTTCTTCCAATACTTCCGTCTGCACGGGATCGACGGCGCATTGTTGCGCTCGAGCGTCAAGCTGCTCAAGGTCGAGCGCGGTCCCGCCGACGCGGCGGAGCGCGAGCGCCTGGCGCTGGGCGGCGAACCGCAAGCCGAGGTGATCCGCATCGCGCGGCTGCGCCTGGTCGAGGAGCGGCCGGTGATGCTCGACCGCATGATCCTGCGCGCCGAGCGCCTGGACGACTTCCCGCTCGATGCGGTGCCGGAGCGCTTGTACCTCTTCCTCTTGGAGGACTACGGCATTCGCATTTCGGCGGTCCGCGAGAGCCTCTCGGCCGAGCTGGCCACGCCGGAGGACTGCCGGCACCTGGGGCTGGCGTCGCCGGCCGCGTTGCTCATGATCGACGAGGTCGCCTATGACCAGACCGGCACCGCCGTCATCTGGGCCACCCACCGCGCGATCACCGACCGCTACCGCTACGTCAACGAGGTGCGTTAGGGGGTATCGGGGGCCGTTTTCTTTTGTCCGCTGCGCGGACGCCCCCCACCCTCGCCCTCCCCCTCAAGGGGGGGAGGGAATCAAAGCGACGCTGCCTCACTGTACGCCTCCCCCCTTGAGGGGGAGGTCGGCGTGAAGCGCCGGGAGGGGGGCTGGCGCGAAGCGCCGAAAAGGTGGATCACGCCGCAATACAGTCACAAAGGGCGCGTGAAAAACCCTCACCCCCACCTGCAGATTACTCGTTTGCCCGCAGCACCTCCGACTCCGAGATTGTTCCATCACAACCTCGATGGAGCCGCCTTCATGCCCGAGCCCGTCCTCTGCGCGATCGCCGAGGGGATCGCGACCCTCACCCTCAACCGCCCCGAAAAGCTGAACGCGATCGACTACGCCATGGCCGATCGGATGATGAGCCGGCTCGACGCGCTCGAAGCCAATGCCGAGGTGCGCGCCGTGATCCTGACCGGGTCGGGCGA
>JAKSDN010000670.1 GCA_022360075.1 Kiloniellales bacterium
GTCCTACGACTTCGGCTGGAGCTCCACCTGCTGCGACAGCGGCTCGAGCAGCAGCTACGACGATGACGGCGGTAGCAGCAGTAGCTCCAGCGGCACGGGCGCGCAAAACGCCTGGGGTGCCGGCGACATGCAGGCCTACGACCGCATCATGAGCGGCACCGCCACCTGGGAAGACAAGTCGCGCTACGGTTACTGAGACCGCTTCTGGTTCGGCGCCGCTCAGTATTAACCGTTTCTTAACCAATTCAGTGACGTCACCGCGGACTTCTGCCGCTGCTTTGACAACGACCGCGGTTTTTAACCAAAAACATTTGATAAAACTTTATACATATGCCATAGAATAATCTATTCGCTATATACGGATAGTATTGCTTTTATGCAAAGCGGCTCATTTGCCGGTGACGGGCTGTATCGCGAGCTCGCCGAATTCGCAGACGAAGCTCTCCTGGCCAGCGACAGAGGCACCATCTGCTTTGCGAACGTCGCCGCCTGCCGGCTCTTGGGTGCGCCGGAGCTCGGCGAGCTGGTCGAACGGCCCCTCAACACGATCTTCGACGAAAGCGCCTGTGCTCAGCTCTTCTCGCCCGATGCCAAGAACGCGCCCTTCCCGACGACGCTAAGGCGCCTCGACGGCACCAACCTCGCCGCCCGCGTCCACGCCAAGACCCGGGACGCGGAGAATCAGAGAACGACGCTTTCGCTGTCGCCGCTCGCGCAAGCAGCGGCGAACCTGGACGCCTCGTGGGTCCTCGAGGCGATGCCAGCCGGCGTTGTCGCCATCGACCGCACCGGGACGATCCGGCTCGTCAACTCGGCGCTCGAACGCATGTTCGGCCGGGCGCGAACCGAGTTGTTCGGCCGAGCCGTCGAGGAACTGCTGCCCGAGCGTTTCCGCGGCGGCCACGTCAGCCTGCGTGCCGATTACTGGCGCGATCCGACACCCCGGGCCATGGGCCAGGGCCGGGAGCTCTTCGCCCTGCGCGCCGACGGCACCGAGTTCCCGATCGAGATCGGCCTCAACCCGATCCATACGCCGGACGGCGTCTGGGTGCTGGCCGCCGTCGTCGAGGTGACCGCGCGCAAGGCGATGGAAACCGCGTTCAAGACGCTCGTCGACGCGGCGCCCTACGGCATGATCATGGCCAACGCCCAAGGCGAGATCGTGCTCGTCAACGGCACGACGGAAAGCCTGCTCGGCTACGGCCGCGACGAGCTGCTCGGCAGGCCGCTCGAGATGCTCCTGCCGGAACGCTATCGCGCCGAGCATTCCTCCCACCGCGCGGCCTTCCGCGCGTCGCCCAGCCCGCGGATCATGGGTTCCGGCCGCGATCTGACGGCCCTGCACAAGAACGGCCTGGAAGTACCGGTCGAGATCGGCCTGACGCCGATCTGGTGGAACGAGGAATTCATGATCGTCGCCGCGATCACCGACATCAGCGTCCGCAAGAAGATGGAGATCGACCTCCGCCAGGCGAACCAGCATCTGGAGGAGTTCACCTACGTCGCCTCGCACGATCTCAAATCGCCGCTGCGGGGCATTTCGAGTCTTATCGAGTGGATCGCCGAAGACCTGGACGAAACCGAGCGCAAGAAGGTCCAACACAACCTCACGCGGACCAGCGATCGCATCGCGCGCATGGAACGCCTGATCGACGACATGCTGAAGTTCGCTCGTGCGGGCCGCGTGACGACCGACCTCGAGACGACCGACCCAGCGGCCGTGATCGCCAACATTCTCGACATGCACCTGCCGCCGAACGGCATCGAAGTCTTCGTCCGTTCCGAGGTCGCGCCTTTTGTCGCCGCCAAGACCCCGATCGAGACCGTGCTGCGCAACCTCATCAGCAATGCCTTCAAGCACCATGGCGGCGAGAGAGGCCGGGTCGAGATCACGGCCGAGAATGAGAACTCCTATTGCGTTTTCACGGTCGCGGACGATGGCGTCGGCATTCCGGGACAGGCCCGGGACCGCGTGTTCCGCATGTTCCAAACCGTGTCCACGAGCGAGCGCCAGGGCTCGGGCTTGGGTCTGTCGATCAGCAAGCGGCTCGTCGAGGCTCATGGCGGACGCATCGCCTTGCTGCCCGGCGAGCAAGGACAGGGTTCCGTCTTCCGGGTCTGGTGGCCCCGCTTCCTGAGGAAAGAAATCGATGACCGAGAGTGAGCTCAACGTACTGCTCGTCGAAGACGACGACGTCGAGGCCGAAGCGGTGACCCGCAGCTTTAAAAAGCACGGCCTGCCCTTTCCGGTGGTCGTTGCCGGAGACGGCATGGAAGCCCTCGGCGTGCTGCGCGGAGAGCGCCCGGAGATCAAGATCGAGAAGCCTTACGTCGTCCTGCTCGATCTCAATATGCCGCGCATGAACGGCTTCGAGTTCCTGCAGGAGCTGCGAGCGGACGATCTTCTGAGTAACAGCGTCGTCTTCGTGCTGACGACTTCGGACTCCGACGTCGACAAGAGCCGCGCCTATCAGGACCACGTCGCCGGCTACATGGTGAAGGCCAGCGTCGGGCCTCAGTTCATGAAGCTGGCGCAGCTCCTTAAGGACTACCGCGACGCCGTGGAGCTGCCATGAACGAACGCAACGATCGAGGCCCAGCACGGATCCTGATCGTCGACGACGACGACGTCGACCGTGAGACGCTGCGGCGGATGATCGCTGCGTTGCCGTTAGATGTGGAGATTGAAGAAGCGGTGTCAGGCATCGCTGCGCTCGAGGTAGTCAACGCCGAGCCCTTCGACTGCATCCTCCTCGATTATCACCTCAGCGACGGTGTCGGAACGGATTTCGTCGCTCTCTTCAACGAAAAAGAAGAGGTCGCGTGTCCGATCATCCTGGTCACGGGCATGGGCAACGAGATGGTCGCCGTCAAGGCCATGCGCGAGGGCGTCTACGACTACCTTTCGAAGCACAACCTGGACACCGAGCAACTGCAGAACACCATCGAAAGCTGCCTGCGCCGAGTGCAACTGGAGAAAGAGCTGAAGCACAGCCAGGATCGGCTCAGGTGGCTCGGCCTCTACGACAGCCTGACCGGCCTGCCCAACCGCAACCTCTTCTTCGACCGCCTGGAGCAGGCGGTTCACGCCGTCGACCGCAGCAACACGGGCTTCGCCCTGCTGATGATCGATCTCGACCTCTTCAAGGAAGTCAACGACAGCTTCGGCCACGGCGCCGGCGACCAGGTGCTGGCGGAAATCGGCCGGCGCTTGCAGAAGGCGGCGCGAGTCTCGGATACCTACGCCCGCATCGGCGGCGACGAGTTCGTCGCTATCCTGATGGGCACGCACACGGTCGAGGGCGCCTGCGTGGTCGCCGATTCGCTCTGCGCGGCGATCAAGCAGCCGATCCACCTCGGCGACACGCTCGTCACCGTCGGCGCGTCGATCGGCGTCGCCTTGGCGCCGCTCCACAGCAAGAGCGGCCGCGAGCTCCTGGCCCAAGCCGACCTGGCCATGTACAGCGCCAAGCAAAGCAGCCGCGGTTACGAAGTGGCCCGCGGCGGCCCCACGGAGCTCGCCGAAGTCAGCTCGATCGTGGTCGCGTCCCAGATCGCCGAGGCCATCAACCGCCGCGAGCTGGTCCTGTTCTTTCAGCCCAAGGTCTCCTTGAAGAGCGGCGAACTCGCCGGGGTCGAGGCGCTCTTGCGCTGGAACAAGCCGGGCGACGGACTGATCTCACCGAACCGCTTCATCCCGGCCATCGAGCGGACGGCGACGATCGCGCCGGTCACCTACCTGGTGCTCGACCTGGCGCTCGACCAGATGCGGCGCTGGCGCGACCAGGGCTGGAACGTGCCGGTCTCGGTCAACCTCTCCGCCCGCATGCTGGACGATCCGGCGCTTGCCCAGCGCATTGCGTCCGACGTCGCCGCGCGCGACCTGCCTGCCGAGCAGCTTACGTTGGAGATCACCGAGACCTCGCTGATGAGCGACCCGGTCGGGGCCAAGCGGGTGCTCGCCGCCTTGTCCGAGGCCGGCTTCGCCATCTCGATCGACGACTTCGGGACCGGCTACACCTCGTTCCTGCATCTGAAAGAGCTCGACATCCACGAGATCAAGCTCGACAAGGCCTTCATCGACGGCTTGGCGAGCCAGGGCCGCGACGAGTCGATCGTGCGCAGCGTTGCCATGCTCAGCAAGGGCTTCAAGATCGATCTGGTCGCCGAGGGCATCGAGAGCCGCGACCGCGTGCCGCTACTGAAGCAACTCGGCTGCACGCTCGGCCAGGGCTACAGCATCGCCCGCCCCATGCCGGCCGACGAGATCGTCTCCTGGTGGGCGATCTGGCAGTCTTCGGAACAGCGGGCCTTCGCCGCGTGAGCGAGGCGCTTGTCCGGCGCTAGCCCGCCTGAGCCGTCGCGCGCGGCGCCAGAACCTGGGTCGGGTCGATGGCGCGGGTGCCCTTGCGGATCTCGAAGTGGAGCTGCGGGCTCGCGACATTGCCGCTGCTGCCGACGGCGGCGATCGGCTGGCCGCGCCGCACCCGCTCGCCGCGCCGCACTTGCATGTCCTGGATGTGGGCGTAGGCCGTGACCCAGCCGCCGCTGTGCTTGATCAGCAGCAAGTTGCCGAAGCCGCGCAGCTCATTGCCGGCATAGGCCACGACGCCGTTCTCGGCCGCCAGCACCGGCGTGCCGCGCGCCGCGGCGATGTTGAGCCCGTCGTTGTGCAGGCCCCCGCCCTTGGGGCCATAGCCTGAAAGGATGCGCCCCTTCACCGGCCAGAGGAACTTGCCGCCCGACCGCGCCGGCGGCTCGGGCAGCGGACCGCGCGGCTGCGTTGCGGTCGCCGCGGGCCTGCGAGCCTCCTGGACACTCGGCGCGCGCGCGACTTGGCGCTGCGGATTGCGACGGGGCAGCGGCCGGCCCGTCTCCGCCTGCGAGGTCGAGGGAACGGCAGCCACGGTCGCCACTGGTTGTGCGGCCGGAACTGGCGCTGTGGCCACCTGGCCCGGGGGGTCGGGCAGGACCAGTCTTTGGCCGGTCGTGATCCGATAAGGCGGCGCGATGCGGTTCAGCCGCATGAGCTCGGCCATGTCGACTCGGTAGCGCCGCGAGATCCCGTAGACGGTATCGCCGCTGGCGACCAAATGGATGCGTGCCCTCGGCAGCGTCAAGCGCCGCCCGACGCTCAAGATGAAGGGGGGAGTCAGCGCGTTCTCGTCGATCAAGCTGCGCACCGGTAGGCCGAAGCGCCGCGCGATGCTGAAGACCGTGTCACCCGGCGCGACCTGGTAGCTGGAGGGTCCGGCGAGAGTCAGCGCCGCCGCTTGCGGCGCGCCGGTCGTAGCGCCCCCCAGGAACCCGGGCGGCGGCGCCGGCTTCAAGCGCGGCAGCGGCGGCGGATCGCTCGGCGTGCCGGCCAAAGGCAGATCCGGTCCCCGCGCGCAGCCGGCGAGGACGGCGAGGAGGCAGAGGGCGAAGGTGTGGGCTGTGCGAAAGAGGCGGCCGCGCCGTGCGCCGCGAGGGATCCCTACCTTTGGCATGGATGTGGCCCGCACTCCCAGCTCGCTCAAGGCACGCCTCGACATCGACAACAAGCGATCGGCACTTTGCGCCTGCCACCTTTTTGAATTGTCATTGCCGGGCTTGACCCGGCAATCCATCAGGGTCCGAGTCTCGGACTTCGATGGACCCTCGGGTCAAGCCCGAGGGTGACACCAAAAAGAACCAAGGACCAATTCACCCAAGTACGCTCTCTCTTCTCTAACAGAGCTGCCGGCTCAAGCATTCTCGAAAGGGAAAGGACGAGGGACACTTCATGCCAGCCTCCCCGCGCCCAATCCAGCACGCCTCTCAAGAGGCAACGCCCGCACTCCGCGCCGCCTCGGCCGCGCTCGACAAGAGCGGCACGAAGCGGACCGCGCCCAGGTCTTCCTCGGCGAAGCCCTGGGCCTGGCGGGTGACCCGGATCAGTCTTTGGGGCCGGTTGCGCGGCCCGATCGGCACCACGAGCAAACCCTCCGGGCCTAGCTGATCGACCAGACCCGCCGGGATATCGCCGGCGGCGGCCGTGACGATCATGCGGGCGAAGGGGGCCTGCTCGGGCCAGCCGAGCGCACCGTCGCCGT
This sequence comes from Kiloniellales bacterium, assembly GCA_022360075.1. The sequence goes on from JAKSDN010000670.1 coordinate 6,075, forward strand.
GCCGGCAGGTGATATTGTGCAGGCGCAGGTCGGCGAAGCGGCGCTCCGCCTCCTTGAGCAGGGGCGCGCTCTGCTCGATCGTGTAGACCCGCCGGAACAGCCGCGAGAGGACCGCCGCCTGGTAGCCCGAGCCGGTGCCGACCTCCAGCACCTTGAGGCTTCGGTCGGGCTGGAGCGCCTGGGTCATGAGCGCGACGACCGCCGGCTGGCTCAAGGTCTGGCCTTGGCCGATCGGCAGGGCGGTGTTCTCGTAAGCCTGGTCCTGGAACGAGGGCGGCACGAAGCGCTCGCGCGGGATGCGCTCGATCGCGGCCAGGACGTCGGTGTCGGCGATGCCGCCGCCGCGCAGCTCCATCAGCAGACGGATCTTGCGCGCCGCCGTGCTCATGGCCGCGCGAGGCTCATGACAGAGCCGCGGCGATCTGCTTCAGCGTCGCCCGGTGCGTCAAGTCGAGGTGCAGCGGCGTGACCGCGATGGCGTCCTGGCCGATGGCCGCCAGATCGGTCTTGGTCTCGCGGGTCTCGTCGCTCTGGAAATTGCCGATCCAAAGATAGGGCCGCCCGCCCGGATCCTGTCCGTCGTGGACCAACGTGCCGACGTCGCGCCGGCCCTGGCGGCAGGCGACCACGCCGGTCACGGCTTCGGGGGCGCAGGCCGGGAAGTTGATGTTCATCAGCACTTCCTTGGGCCAAGCCGAGCCCGCCAGGTCGCGCAGCACGGCCGGCGCGAGCTGCTCGGCCACGCCGTAGCGGGTCGGGCCGCTTGGAGGACGCACCTGCGACAGAGCCACGGCCCGCAGGCCCAGCAGCGCACCCTCCATCGCCGCCGCGACCGTGCCCGAGTAGGTCACGTCCTCGGCCAGATTGCCGCCGTCGTTCACGCCGGAGAGCACGAGATCGGGCGGATGCTCGGCCAGCACCTTGTGGGCGGCGATCAGGACGCAGTCGGTCGGCGTGCCGTCGACGGAAAAGCGCCGCGGCCCGAGCTTGCGCAGGCGCAAGGGCCGGCGCAGCGTGAGCGAATGGGCGACGGCCGACTGCTCGGTCTCGGGTGCGACCACCCAGACGTCCTTGGACAGCGAGCGGGCGATATGGGTCAGGACCTTGAGGCCCGGCGCGTGGATGCCGTCGTCGTTGGTCACCAGGATCCGGGCCCGGGACGGGTCGAAGGGGCCGAGTGCCATGGCCTCAACCGCCCGCCGCGATCATGTCGCGCCCGCCCATGTAGGGGCGGATCGCCTCCGGCACCGCGATCGAGCCGTCGGCCTGCTGGTAGTTCTCCATGACCGCGATCAGAGCCCGGCCGACCGCGACGCCCGAGCCGTTGAGCGTATGGACGAAGCGTGTGCCCTTCTCGTCCTTGGGCCGGAAGCGCGCGTCCATGCGCCGGGCCTGGAAGTCCCAGCAGTTCGAGCAGCTCGAGATTTCGCGGTAGGCCCCCTGCCCCGGCAGCCAGACCTCGATGTCGTGGGTCTGGCGCGCGCCGAAACCCATGTCGCCGCACGAAAGGGTCATGACCCTGTACGGCAGCCCCAGGGTCTGCAGCACACCTTCGGCACAGCCCGTCATGCGGTCGAGCTCGGCATCGGACTCGTCGGGATGCACCACCGAGACCAGCTCGACCTTGTCGAACTGGTGCTGGCGCAGCATGCCCCTCGTGTCCTTGCCCGCCGAGCCCGCCTCGGAGCGGAAGCAGGGCGTGTGGGCGGTCACCCGGATCGGCAGCTCGGCCTCGTCCAGGATGCGCTCGGCCGCCAGGTTGGTCAGCGGCACCTCGGCGGTGGGGATCAGCCAGAAGCCGTCGTCGGTATGGAACTGGTCCTCGGCGAACTTGGGCAGCTGGCCCGTGCCGTAGAGCGTCTGGTCGCGCACCAAGAGCGGCGGGTTGACCTCCAGGTAGCCGTTCTCCCGGGTGTGGGTGTCGAGCATGAACTGGGCGAGCGCCCGGTGCAGACGGGCCAGCTGGCCCTGCAGCACGACGAAGCGCGCGCCCGACAGCTTGGCCGCCATGGCGAAGTCCATCATGCCGAGCGCTTCGCCCAGCTCGAAGTGCTGCTTGGGGGCGAAGTCGAAGGCCGGCGGCTCGCCGACCAGGCGCTCGGTCCGGTTGGCGCTCTCGTCGGGGCCGTCGGGCACCTCGGGCGCCGGCAGGTTGGGCAGGCCGGCGAGCAGCGTCTCCAGCTCCTCGCCGAGCTCCCGCTCGCGCCCCTCGATGGCGGCGATCTGGTCCTTGACCTGGGCGACCTCGGCGACCAGGTCGTCGGCCGCCTCGCCCTTGCGCTTGGCCGCGCCGACCGCCTTGGAGGCCTCGTTGCGGCGCGCTTGCAGGTCCTGCAGGGCGGTCTGGGTCTCGCGCCGGGTCTGGTCGAGCGCCAGCACCTCCTTGGCGCGTGGCGGCAGGCCGCGGCGCGCCAGACCGGCGTCGAACGCCTCGGGGCAGTCACGAATCCATTTGAGATCGAACATGACGGCGCTGCGACTCGGAAGCTGGCGGGCGGGACGAACTCGGGCGGCTCTTATAAGGCGTCGCCGGCGGGCTTGTCCATGGGGTCCATGGGGACAGTTGCCGCGTCAGTTCGACGGGCTCGTGGCGTCCTCGTCGGCATCGTCTGCATCGTCTTCCTGCTCGGCGCGCTTCTTCTCCACGATCTTGGCCATGTAGATCGAGACCTCGTAGAGGATGATGATCGGCACCGCGAGCATGAGCTGGCTGATCGGGTCGGGCGGCGTGAAGATCGCCGCCACCACGAAGACGCCGACGATCGCGTACTTGCGCTTTTCCGCCATGCCCTTGGAGGTGGCGAGACCGGTGCGCGCCAGGAGCGTCATGACCACCGGCAGCTGGAAGCAGATCCCGAAGGCGAAGATCAGCTTCATCATGAGCGAGAGGTACTCGCTGATCTTGGCCTGCAGCTCGATCTCCAGCTCGCCGGTCTCCTTGGGCACGCCGATGTCGACCACCGAGAGCAGGAAGTCGGCGGCGGTCGGGAAGATGATGTAGTAGACCAGGGCGCCGCCGATGAAGAACAGGAAAGGGGTCGCCACCAGGAAGGGCAGCATGGCCTTCTTCTCGTGGCGATAGAGGCCGGGCGCGACGAACAGCCAGAACTGGGTCAGGAACACCGGGCAGGTCAGGAAGGCGGCGGCGAAGAAGGCGACCTTGACCTCGGTGAAGAAGCCTTCGGTCAGCGCCGTGATGATCATGGTCGGCGCCAGACCCCGCGCCTCCATGATGCGCAACAGCGGCTCGGCCAGGAACTCGAAGATCTCGTCGGCGAAGTAGAAGCAGATCAGGAAGGCGACGATCAGCGCGACCACGCACTTGAGCAGCCGCGAGCGCAGCTCCACCAGGTGCTCGAGCAGCGGCATGCGGCCGCCGGTGCCGTCGTCGTCCGTGGTTGTGGTCATGCCCGCTTCTGGGCCTCGTCACTGTCGGCCGGCGCCTCGGCCGTGGCCGGCTCGGCGCTCGGGTGCTTCAGGATGGTGGCTTCGGACTCCCGTGGGGATTCGGGCTTGGCCTCCGGCGCGTCTTCGGGCGTGGCGGCCGGCGTTTCCTCGGTGCCGTCGCGCTTGCCGCTGGTCAGCTCGCGCGCCGCGCCGGTCATCTCCTTGACTTCCTTGTCCATCTCGCCGCCCGGATCGACCGCGTCGCTGATCTGCTTTTCGATCGAGCCCTTCGAGGTGCCCTCGATCATCTTCTTGGCCTCGTCGAGCTCGGCCTCGCGCACGATGTCGTCCAGGCCCGACTGGAACTCCCGGGCGAGCGAGCGCGCCTTGCGGACCCAGTGGCCCACCGTCTTCAAGAGGCGCGGCAGCTCCTTGGGGCCGACCACCAGGAGGGCCACCAGGAGGATGAGCGCCATCTCCAGGCCGCCGATGTCAAACATGGCGAGGCTTCACCCGCGTTTGGGAGAGAACATGCCGGGGCAAGGCAGCCGGGCTCAGCCGCTGGCCGCCGTCTTGTCCTTCTCCTTGTCCGCCGTCGTCTCGGCCGTCTGGGCGGCCGGCTCGGCGGCGCCTGACTCGGCCATGCTGGCGTCCTTGTCGATCGCCTTCGGCGCCGGCTCCTGGGGCTCGACCTTGTCCTTGTCGGCCTCGCCGCCTTCCTTCAGGCCCTTCTTGAACGAGGTGACGCCCTTGCCCATGTCGCCCATCAGCTTGGACAGCTTGCCGCCGCCGCCGAACAGAACCAGAACCACGACCAGCACGATCAACCAGTGCCAAATGCTAAACGTACCCATAACTGGGGTCTCCCTTGACTGTCAGGAGCCTCCTGCTCCAAAGGGGCGGACTATGGCAAAATGCCCCTCGCCCCGCAACGCTTCGATCCCATTATAACAGAATGGCAATCTCCAGGGGGTTACGGCCTCGCCGCCACCCCTGGATGCGCCGCCCCGCCGCGCTGCCGCCCGCCCTCACCTGCCGGCAGCGCGCGGAAACACGAAGGTCTGGCTGTGGTCCAGGTGGACCGCCAGGACCTCGTCCTGCTTGGGCAGGTAGCGCCCGGGCACCCGGGCGTGCAGGTGCAGGGCCTCGCCCTTGGCGCCGTCCACGCTCAGGTGCACCAGGCTGCTGCGCCCCAGCATGCGCGCCGCCATGACCCGGGCCGCCCCGCCCTCGCCGACCGCCATGGCCGGGGTCATGGCGGTCAGACGCAGGGCCTCCGGGCGGATCAGGATCTCGACCGCCGTGCCGTCGGGCAGGCCGTGGGCCGCCAGGTCGCCGAACGGCGTGGCGACCCGGCCGTGCGCGATGGTCCCGGCGAACTGGTTGATCTCGCCGAAGAAGCTGGCGACGAAGGCATCGGCCGGCGCGCAGTAGAGCTCGGTCGGCCGGCCGACCTGGACCAGCCGACCGCCGCGCATGAGCGCGACCCGGTCGGCCATGAACATGGCCTCCTCGGGGTCATGGGTGACCATCAGGGTGGCCGCGCCGCATTCCTTGAGCACGTGCAGGGTCTGGTCGCGCACCTGGTCGCGCAGGCGCGTGTCCAGGCCCGAGAAGGGCTCGTCCAGCAGCATCACGCGCGGACGCGGCGCGAGCGCCCGGGCGAGCGCCACGCGCTGCTGCTGGCCGCCCGACAGCGTATGCGGATAGGCCGCGGCGGAGTCCGCCATGCCGACCTGGCCCAGCACTTCCTTGACCCGGGCACGCCTAGCCTCGCCGGACAGGCGGCGCAGGCCGAAGGCGACGTTGTCGGCGACCGAGAGATGCGGAAAGAGGGCGTAGTCCTGGAACACCATGCCGATGCCGCGCTCCTCGATCGGCACCGCGAGCCTGGGGTCGGCGACGACCCGGCCGTCCAGGGTGACCTGGCCCTGCTGCACCGGCTCCAGGCCGGCGGCGATGCGCAGCACCGTGGTCTTGCCGCAACCGGATGGACCGAGCAGGCAGA
>JAKSDN010000557.1 GCA_022360075.1 Kiloniellales bacterium
CTCCGAGCTGTCCCGATTCAACGCCGCGTCGGCCGGGACCTGGGTGCCGATCTCACGCGACACGCGCACCGTCATCGACGAGGCCCTGCGCGTCGGCCGCCTGACCGGCGGTGCCTTCGACCCCACGGTTGGGCCTGTCATCGATCTTTGGGGCTTCGGCCCGGACGGCAGCCGGAAGAGTCTGCCGTCAAATGAGGATATTGCCGCCGCGCGCGCCGTGGTCGGTTTCGCCAAGGTCGAGACGCGGCCCGAGCCAGCGGCCGATGGACCGGCTGTGAGCAAGCGGGAGCCTGGCATCCGCTTGGACCTCTCCGGCGTCGCCAAGGGTTTCGGCGTCGACAAGGTGGCAGAGCACCTCGAGGCGCGGGGCATCACGGACTACCTCGTGGAGGTCGGCGGTGAGCTGCGCGGCAGTGGGCAGGGCCCCGAGGGACGGCCCTGGCGGGTCGGTATCGAAAAGCCGACCGCCATACCCGGCGATCTGCAGCGCGTCGTCGAGTTGAAGCGTGCGGCGCTTGCGACCTCCGGCGACTACCGGCTGTTTTTTGAGCATGAAGGGCGGCGCTATTCCCACATTATCGACCCGGCGACCGGCCGCCCGGTCGATCACGACCTTGTATCGGTAACGGTCGTTGCGGCTACGACAATGGAGGCCGACGCGCTTTCGACATCGCTCTTAGTGCTTGGGCCGGAGGCAGGAATGCAGCTCGCGGAGAAGCATGATATCGCAGCCTACTTTATTGTTGGCCGAGGCGGCTCATTCGACGATTTGGCATCGCCTGCCTTCGCGTCGCGCTTCAAGACTTGAGATTCCGGTAACGACTCCGGAAATAGATCAGCGGGTCCGATTCGCGTAAGAGGTCGAGGGCGGCAACGCGCCCAACGATGATCAAATGATCCCCGGCCTCGTGGATTTTCTCCGTCTCGCAATCGAGCACCGCCAGGCAGCCCGACAGCACCGGACTGCCGGTTTCCAGTTCGGTCAGCTCTAGATCGGCGAGCTCGTCTTCGGCTTCACGCGCGAAACGATCTGACAGCGCTTGCTGGTCAGCGCTCAAGATGTTGATGGCGAAGGCCTTGGCCTTGGCGAAGACGTCGAAGTTGAATGCGGATCTGCCCAGGCAGTAAAGGACGAGCGGCGGATCGAGCGAAACCGACGCGAACGAGTTTACGGTGACTGCGCGCGGTCGCCGCTCCTCGTCGCGCCCGGTGACAACCGTAATTCCCGTCGCAAATTGGCGAAGTACATCGCGGAATCTCGGTTCGTCAAAATAGGTTCTCTGTCGCTCCGTTCGCCCTTCGCCCATGTCGGACCTGTCCCTCATCTGCTGCGATATTACGCTAGTCGGTTGCACCTACCTATCCGCTATTGCCACGCCCCAGCAGGTATCACGGCACGGCCGGACGATAGGGTAGTGTGCTGATAGTTCTGCAAAAGCCCGGGTCGGCTCGGGTGGTCTTGGTAGGTCGGGTGGTTGTGTAGATCACCGCTCACGAGGCGTACGACCACCATGACCAAGACGAAGGGTAATTCGAGGCTGAGTGAGGTTAAAGAGCTGCTGGCGGGGGATCGGGATCTTCTTTTTGGAGTTGATCCGGATGGCATTGCAAGAGGTTCTTGAGGCGGATATGGCGGAGGCCTTGGGCGCGGCCAAGGGCGAGCGCATGGCGGAGCGTCTGGGTTACCGCTCGGGCTACTACAGCCGGCGCCTGGTGACGCGGGTTGGCAAGCTTGAGCTTCGGGTTCCGCAGGACCGCCAGGATCGTTTTTCGACCGAGCTGTTCGAGCGCTACCAGCGCTCCGAGAAAGCCTTGGTGAGCGCTTTGATGGAGATGTACGTGCAGGGCGTCTCGACGCGCAAGGTCAGGGCGATCACGGAGGAGCTCTGCGGTCACGCCTTTTCGGCCTCGGCGATCAGCCGGATCAATAAGAAGCTGGACGCGCGCTTGAAGGCCGTCGCCGAGCGCCGTCTGGAGGAGGCTTTTGCTTACCTGATCGTGGATGCGCGTTACGAGCGTGTGCGCGAGGCTGGAGTGATCCGCAGCCAGGCGGTCTTGATCGCGATCGGCATCGACTTGCCCTTCGTC
>JAKSDN010001068.1 GCA_022360075.1 Kiloniellales bacterium
CGCGCACCTCGTAGTATTCGGGCAGCATCTTGTCGAGCTCGTTGACCTTGCCTTTGGCCGTGCCGGAGGGACAGGGCACCTCGAGCATGCGCTTGGGCAGCGTGTCGTCGGCCTTGGTCAGGCCGGCGGCGAGGTTGTACTGGCGCTCCAGGGTCCAGGTGCGCTCGCCGGACTCGAGCAGGCGCTCGACCGGCCAGTCGCCTTCGCAGGCCGCATCGACCAGGGACTGAAACTGCTCGATGCCCCAAGCCGAGGTGGTGAAAAGGCAAAGACCGGTGGAGTCGATGACCGCCGTGCGGTCCTGCGAGTTTTTGCAGGGCACCGCCTTGCCGCGACCGCTCTGGTCTTCCATGTCCTCGGCGAAGAGGTCGTGCTTCAGGTGGCAGGCGCCGCGGTTGGAGGTGGCGTAGCCGAGGCCCATGCCCTGCAGCGCGCGCGAGTCGTAACCGGCGAACTCCTGGCCCTTGACGGTCATCGAGATCTCGGGATGGCCGTACTTCTCGCACATCAGCTTGGAGCCGAGACCGAGGGTCTGGCCAAAGCCTTCGAACTTGCCGGTCTTCTCGGCCATGATGGTGAGCGCCTCGGCATTGCCGAAATTCAGCGGCACGCCGTCGGTATCCTTCTCGGTGATGACGCCCATCTCGAACAGCTCCATCGCCGCCGAGAGCGTGGCGCCGAAGGAGATCGGGTCCATGCCGTGCTCGTTCATCAGGTAGCCGGCGAAGGTCAGCGCATCGATGTCGTCGACCCCGACCACCGGGCCGAAGGCATAGGCGGTCTCGTACTCCAAGCCGCCCGAGGCGTGGCGGTACTCCGGCCGGTTGACGATGGTGAAGTGCTTTTCGTCGATATGGGCGATGCGTCCGCAAGCGATCGTGCAGCCGAAGCAGGCCTTGTTGGTGATCAGATTGACGTGGCCGTGCGCGTTCGGCCGGGTCATCGCCGCCGGATTGATGTTCTCGGTGCCTTCGAACTGGACCTCGTTGAAGTTGCGGGTCGGCAGGCCGCCGAACTCCTGCATCGAGTCGATCATGGCGTTGGTGCCGTGCACGGTCAGGCCCTTGCGGCCCTCGCTCTCGGCGAGCAGCTTGTTGGTTTCCTTGACCGTCTTCATGAAGCGCTTGGGATCGTCGACCCGCACGCCGACCGTGCCGTGCACGGCGATCGCCTTCAGGTTCTTCGAGCCCATGACCGCGCCGACTCCGGAGCGACCGGCCGCGCGGTGCAGATCGTTGACCACGCAGGCGTAGCGCACACCCGACTCGCCGGCGACGCCGATCGAGGCGACCTTGAGCAGCGGGTTCTGGTGCTTGGCCTTCAGAAAGCCCTCGGTGTGCCAGACCGTCGTGCCCCAGATCTCATCGGCCGGCAGGATCTGCACCTGATCATTCACGATGTGCAGGTAGACCGGCTTGGCCGACCTTCCCTCAAGAATCAGAAGGTCGTAGCCCGCGAACTTCAGCTCGGCACCGAACTTGCCGCCGGAGTTGGAGCAGGCGATGGCGTTGGTGAGCGGCCCCTTGGTGACCACCGCATAGCGCCCGCTGGTCGAGGCCATGGTTCCGGTCAGCGGCCCGGTGGCGAAGATCAGGACGTTCTCCGGCGCCATGGCGTCGGTCCTCGGGTCCATCATCTCCATGAGGTACTTCGAGGCCAGGCCGCGCTCGCCGAGATAG
>JAKSDN010001158.1 GCA_022360075.1 Kiloniellales bacterium
ACGGTCTCGCCCTCGCCCACGATTCGCCGGCGCAGGGTGCCCCCGACCGGCGACTCGTAGACGTTGGTGATCTTGCTGGTCTCGATCTCCATGACCTCCTGGCCGGCCGAGATGGTACTCCCCTCCTCGGCCAGCCAGGCGGCCACCATGCCCTCCTCCATCGCGAGGCCCCACTTGGGCATGGTGATCGCTTGGATTGCTTCGCTCAACGGCTGTACTCCGCGACTTCGCGCACCGCCGCCTCGATCTTCTCCGGGCTCGGGATGTAGAGATCCTCGAGCTCGGGCGAGAAGGGCACGGGCGTGTGCGGCGGCGTGACCATCTTGATCGGTGCCTTGAGTGCGCCGAAGACGTTCTCCGTCGCCAGCGCCGAGATGTCGGTGGCGAGGTTGCAGCGCGGGTTGGCCTCGTCGACGATGACCAGACGGCCGGTCTCCTCGACGCTTTCGAGGATCGTGTCCTCGTCCATCGGCGAGGTGGTGCGCGGATCGACCACCGTGCAGCTCACGCCTTCCTTCTCGAGCTTGTCGGCGACCTGGTTGGAAAGCTGCACCATGCGGCCGATCGCGACGATGGTCACGTCGTCGCCCTCGCGGGTCAGGTTCGCCTCGCCGAAGGGGATGGTGTAGGGCTCGTCCGGCACCTCTTCCTCGTCGTCGTACATCATCTTGTGCTCGAAGAAGACCACCGGGTCGTCGTCGCGGATCGACTGGGTCAGCAGCCCCTTGGCCTCGTACGGCGAGGAGGGGATGACGACCTTGAGGCCCGGCATGTGGGTGAAGATCGGATAGAGGCACTGGCTGTGCTGGCTCGCCGCGCGGAAGCCGGCCCCGAACATCGTGCGCACCACCATGGGCGTGACCGCCTTGCCGCCGAACATGTAGCGGAACTTGCCCGCCTGGTTGTAGATCTGGTCCAGGCAGACGCCCATGAAGTCGACGAACATCAGCTCGGCCACCGGACGCAGGCCCGTGGCCGCGGCCCCGGCGGCGGCGCCGACGAAGGCGCTTTCGCTGATCGGGGTGTCGAGCACGCGGTCGCGGCCGAACTTCGGCATCAGGCCCTTGGTGACGCCCAGCGGGCCGCCCCAGGCGTCGTCCTCGCCGGGCGCGCCCATGCCGCCGGCGACGTCCTCGCCCATCACGATCACCGTGGAGTCGCGCTCCATCTCCTGCATCAGGGCTTCGTTGATGGCCTGACGGAAAGATTTCTTCGCCATGATCGGATCTCCTCAATAAGAGACGTAGACGTCGGTCAGAAGATCGGCCTCGCTCGGCGCGGGCGCCGCCTTGGCGCCCTGCAGGGCCTGATCGATGTGGCTCTTTGCCGTCTGCTCCACCTCGTCGAGCTGCGCGGGCTCGAGCAGGCTGGTCTCGATGACCCGCTGGCGGAAGATCTTCAGGCAATCGCGACTCTCGCGCACGCCCTCGACCTCGCCGTCGCCACGATAGGTCATGGCGTCGCCCTCGAAGTGGCCGTAGTAGCGGTTCAGCTTGACATGCAGCAGGCTCGGTCCCTCGCCGGCACGGGCCTTGTCGATCGCCTCGCCGGCGGCCTCGTAGACCGCGAAGAAGTCGTGGCCGTCGACCTCCTGGCCGGTCATGCCGAAGGCCTCGGCACGCTTGACCTGGCTACCGCCGACCGACCAGGCGCTCGCCGTCGATTCGGCATAGCCGTTGTCCTCGACGATGAAGATGGCCGGCAGGTGCCAGATCTTCGCCAGGTTGTAGGACTCGAGGGTGGTGCCCTGGTTCGAGCCGCCGTCGCCGACGAAGGCGATCGCCACGCCGCCGGTGCCCAAGGTCTTGGCGCTCAAGGCGGCACCGCAGATGAGCGGCGGGCCGCCGCCGACGATGCCGTTGGCGCCCATCATGCCTTTCGAGAGGTCGGCGATATGCATGGAGCCGCCCTTGCCGCCGCACAAGCCGTCGCGCCGGCCGAAGATCTCCTTCATCATGGAGTCCACGTCGCAGCCCTTGGCGATGCAGTGGCCGTGGCCACGGTGCGTGCTGGCGATCGCGTCCTTGTCGTTCAAGTGCATACAGGCGCCGACGGCCGAAGCCTCTTCGCCGGCATAAAGGTGCACGAAGCCCGGAATCGACCCGGCCGAGAATTCCTCATGCACCCGCTCCTCGAACTCGCGGATCGTGCACATCTGAGTGTAGGCCTTGAGCAGGTCGTCTCTACTCAACTGAAGCATCGGATGGGTTCCTCCCTCGTTGCCGTTCGTCGTGTTACGACGGTTAGGGTCCTAACGCATATGTTCGTCTGTGCCGTTCAACTGGTAATGCTCTAACTCTCTCCTTCTTCGTTTCTCTGTATGCAGCTCAGAAGTAAGCGCGGCCGTCGCGCTTCGAGAAGGCGTGCCAGTGCTCGCTCTGGAAACCGATGTAGCAGCGCTCGCCGATACCGCCCGGGAAGTTCGGCTTGGTCTTGACGAGGAGCCGATCGGCGCCGAGCTCGACCTCGACCAGCATGTCGCCGCCCAGCAGCTCGGTGACGAAGATCCCCGCCGGCACGGCCTCCGCCGCCTGCGCCTGCATGGCGATCGAGAGGTTGTCGGGGCGAACGCCCAAGCGGACCTCATCGTCGTCGCCGGCCTCGATCAGGCGGCGCTGCTCGTCGGTCACCCTCAGCTCGAAAGAGGGATGGCAAAGCAACAGGGCGCCGTTTTGCTGCTCGATCGTGCAGTCGACGAAGTTCATCGGCGGCTCGCCGACGAATCCCGCCACCCACTCGTTCACCGGCTTGCCGTAGATCTCGGCCGGGGTGCCGAACTGCTGTAGCACGCCTTCGTGCATGACGGCGATGCGGTCGGCCATCGAGAGCGCCTCGAGCTGGTCGTGGGTGACATAGATGGTCGTGGTGCCGAGGCGGCGCTGCAGATGCTTCAGCTCGCCGCGCATGTGGGCGCGCAGCTTGGCGTCGAGATGGGCGATCGGCTCGTCGAAGAGGAACAGCTTGGGCTCGCGCACGATGGCGCGGCCGATGGCGACGCGCTGCTTCTGGCCGCCGGAGAGCTCGGCCGGCTTGCGGTCGAGCAAGGCACCGATCTCCAGCAGCTCGGCGGCGCGCTGCACCTTCTCTCGGATCGTCACCGGGTCGAGCTTGCGCAGGCGCAGCGGGTTGGAGATGTTCTCGAACACCGACTTGTGCGGATAGAGGGCGTAGTTCTCGAACACCATCGCGATATCGCGGTCGCGCGGCGCGAGTTCGTTGACCCGGGTCTCGCCGAAGAAGATGTCGCCGGCGCTGATGTGCTCGAGCCCGGCCAGCATGCGCAGGGTCGAGGACTTACCGCAGCCCGAGGGCCCGAGGATGCAAAGGAACTCGTTCTCCGCGCATTCCAGGTTCAAGTCGCGGACGGCGACGGTCTTGCCGTAGTACTTCCAGACGTTCTCGATCTTGACGGAGACCACTGTCGTCCCTTCTCCCTAGCGAATCGTCTCGGGCATTCTTGCCGTGCCCGTCATTCCCGCACCGCGCCCATCGTCAGGCCGGTGACAAGATAGCGCCGAATCAGAAGACCCAAAAACATCATCGGCAAGGTGGTCACCACGCCGGCCGCCATGATGCTGCCCCACTGGATGTTCTGGGGCTGCACCAGCTCGCGGGTGGCCACGGGCAGGGTCTTGGCGCCGCCGCTGCCGATGATGGAGGCGAAAAGGAAATCGTTCCAGGCAAAGAGCACGCAGAGCACCAGGAAGGCACCGATGCCGGGCGCGACCAGCGGCAGGATCTCGCGGAAAGCCTGAAAGCGCGTGCAGCCGTCGCAAAGCGCCGCCTCTTCGATGGCGTAGGGTACGTTGTCGAAGAAGCCCTTCAGGATCCAGATCGCGAAGGGCAGGTTGAAGGTCGTGTAGGCCAGGATCAGGCCGGGCAGCGTGCCGACCAGATCGACGGCGCGGAAGATGGCGTAGAGCGGCACCATGACGGCGACGACCGGCGCCATGCGCGTCGAGATGATCCAGAAGAAGAAGTCCTTCTTGCCGCGGAAATCGATCCGCGAAAGGCTGTAGGCGGCCATCGAGCCCAGCACGACGGAGACCAGGGCCGAGCCCAGGGAAGCCACCAGGCTGTTCGCCAGGTACTGGCCGAAGTTCAGGTCGACGAAGAGGTTGAGGTAGTGCTTGACCGTCGGCGTGAAGCTGAAGAAGAGGCTGATCCCGGACCAGTCGCCGACCGCGGGGATCTGGAAGGCTTCCAGCAGGTCTTTGAAGGAGGAGACGAACATGATGGCGAGCGGCAGCACGGTCCAGATCAGGTAGAAGACCAGGAACGCGGCCGTCGCCACGGCCAGCAGGCGGCGCAGCGGCGTGCGGTACTCGACGATGTCGCGTGACGCCATGCCGAACCCGCCCCTAGGTTCCGGGCGCGGCGGCGGACTCGCCGCGGCCCCGCTTCTGCGCCGGATCCTCGAAGATCCGCACCAGGATCAGGCCGAGGATGATGGTCACCAGCAGCAAGGTGAAGGCGATCGCCGCGCCACGGCCCAGCTTGAAGAACTGGAACGAGACGTCGAAGAGGTAGGTCGGCAGGATCTTGGTGGCGTTCGCCGGTCCGCCGCCGGTCAGCACCAGGATCGCGTCGATGAAGCGGAAGTTGTCCATGAAGCGCAGCAGGATCGCGATCAGCAAGAAGGGGTAGAGGTTGGGCAGCGAGATCGAGAAGAAGTTCCGCACCGGCCCCGCGCCGTCGACCATATTGGCTTCGAGCTGGTCCTGCGGCACGCGTTTGAGCCCGGCCAGGGTGATCAGCGTGATCAAGGGGGTCCATTGCCAGACGTCGACGATCACGATGCCCATCATCGCCGTGTCGGGGTGGCCGAGGATCGAGGTCTCGCCGAGCAGGCCAAGGCTCTGGAACAGCCAGTGGTACCAGCCGAAGGTGCCATTGTAGAGGTAGTACCAGACCAGGCCGGCGATCACCGGCGCCATCATCATCGGCATCAGGAAGACGGTGACCAGCAGCTTCTCGAAGCGGCTGTTGTTGAGCACCACGGCCAGCAGCACGCCGAGCCCGACCTCGAAGAACAGGCAGAGCGCGCTGTACTTGAACAGCAGGAGCCAGCCGGTGAGGTATTTCGAGTCGCGGGCCAGACGGGTGTAGTTCTTGAAGTCGTTCCACTTGTCGGCCTCGGCCCCGAGTCCGACCTTGTGCAGGCTCATGTAGATGAGCCAGATGAAGGGGTAGATCGTGATGCAGGCGAGCACGACCACCGCCGGCGCCATCAGGTAGAAGTAGTAGCGGCGCGACGGCGTCGGATTGAAGGACGACGGCTCGTAGTCGACCGACGT
>JAKSDN010000797.1 GCA_022360075.1 Kiloniellales bacterium
CGAGGCGGAGATCGCTCACGTGCTCAAGCCGTTCGGTCAGGCCGAAAGCAGCTTCCGGCGCCATCAACAGGGCACGGGCCTCGGACTGCCTTTGTCCAAGTCGCTGGTCGAGCTGCACGGCGCGAGTTTCGATCTGCGCAGTCAGCTCGGGGAAGGGACCGTCGTGACGCTGCGCTTCCCGACAACGACGCAGGAACAGCTACGGGACTACCTGGAACCCGCCGAGCCGGAAAACCGGCCTGTGCCTTCGAGCTGATTTCCGCATGCACGCGGCAGGTTAGGCCGCGCGCTCAGCTCCCCTCGGCATCGGTGAGCCAGAAACTGTCCGGCCGGTAGACGCCGAGCTGGGCGCCTGGATTCCAGTTGTAGATCCCTTCGACCGGCACGTTTCGCAGGCGCTTCGAGACCACGACCGGCTGCGGGATCTGGGCGACCAAGCCGAAGCTGTAGACCTGCTCGGCGTTGATCTCCAGCATGCGCTTCCAGATCGCCTTGCGCTCTTCCTCGTTCGTGGCCTTCGTCCAGTCCTGATAGAGCTTCATCAGCTCCTTGGGCTCGTCCATGTCGACCGGCTCGCCGGCCTTGCCGCTGGTCTCGTAGTATTGCCCCCACTTCGGCCACTGATAGCTGTGCTGGGAGATGGGCGCGAACTCCGCCGGGCTCATGTTCGGCGTTGGCACGGCATTCTCGTAGCCGAACCACATGGCCATGATCGTATCGCCGGTGAAGATCCGGTTGCGCAGCACTTCGCGCTGCGAGGGCTTGGTGTGCAGCTTGATTCCGACCTTGATCCAGTAGTCGTGGACCAGCTCCAGGACGTCGACCTCCTCCGGGTTCTCGCCGGCCGTCTCGACCACGATCTCGGCCGGCGTGCCGTCGGGCAGCAGGCGGAGGCCCTCCTCGTTGCGCTCGGTCAAGCCGACCTCGTCGAGCAGCTTGCCGGCTTTTTCCAGGTCGAACGCCGCGTAGCGACCGCGATAGCCCTCCTCGAACAAGGGGCTGTCCGGCAGCACGGACTGATTGCCGGGCAGCCCGAGGCCCAGATAGATGAGCTGGTTGATCTCGTCGCGATCGATCGCGTGGGAAAGCGCCAGGCGGAAACGCCGATCGCGGAGCAGAGCGCGCCACTGCGGATCCGCCGCGTTGAGATTGGGGTAGAGCGCGGACTGCGAGCCGCGCACGGTGCGCCACAGCCGGACCTCGTGATCGCGGTCGACCTCTTCCGACTTGAGGAAGGTGTAGTCGCTGAAATTGAGCCCGCGCGACTGAAGGTCGCTTTCCCCGACGCCGGTCTTGGCCGGTATGAGCTGGCTGCTGACCACGTCCAGCTTGAACTCGTCGATATAAGGCAACTGATGGCCGGCGGAGTCCACGCGGTGGTAGAAGGGATTGCGCATTGAGACGAAGCGCTGCGAAGGCGGATAGGTGGTGTTCATCCAAGGCTGCAGCGTGGGCAGGGCCGGATTGTCGAAACGGTAGAGGTTGTCGCGGCGATTGTGGAGTTGCGCCCAGCTTTGGGTCTTGGCTTCTTCGATGGCCGACGCCAGAGCTGCGCCGTCGGCGAACTTTTCGTGGAACTGTTTCAGGTAGTGCGCCGGCCGGTAGAGGAAAAGCGGCCGCGCCCCGGCCAGCGCCGGCAGAAAGTAGGGGTTCGGCTGCGACCAGCTATAGCGGATCGTAACCTCGTCCAGCACCTCGACGCTCGGCAGCTCGTCGCCGACACGAAGCAGCTTCGGTGGCCCGCTGGGCGAGAGCTTCTGGTTGTTGGCGACCTCCTCCCACCAGTAGCGGAAGTCCTCGGTGGTGAAGGGGTGACCGTCCGACCAGCGGTGCCCTTCGCGCAGCGTGAAAGTGAAGATGCGTCCGTCCTCGACCTCGACCTTCTCGAGAAGATCGGGCTCGAGCTCCAGGGACTCGTTGTAGCAGAGCAGCCTGGCGTAGCCGTAGACGACGAGCAGGCGGGTGTCCTTGGCGCGGCCCACCAGCATGCGGATCGAGCCGCCGGACTTGCCGATCTGACGCGCCTCGGTCTCCGGCACGACGTAGGGACTCTTGGGCAGACGTTGATCGACGGGCGGCAGCTCGCCGGCCGCCACTCGTGATGCCAGCGATGGCGTCTCCTTGAAGGACCCGGGCATGGGGCCTTGCGGCGCCTCGTAGGTGACGATCTTGGCGCCGGCAAAGGCGCCGCCTGCGAGAAGGCTGCTGAAAGCCGCCGCGGCGGCAAGCCGGACGCCGATGCGCCGCCAGCCGAAAGCGCCGCCCACGCCCCTGGCACCGTAATCCCATTTTCCGAGCATGATGTCTTGTCCCCCAAATCCCTGGCTCGCGCTTGGAGTCCGCTAGCGCGATGGCCAACGCCTGAGCCTTCCAGAGGTCAGGCAGACCGCCAGATCTCTTTGTTCCCCAAGGCCTTGAGGGAAACCTCCCCGGTTCTTGTTTCGGCCCTGCTAACCTTTGGAGACATTTTAAGGCTTGGTCCTCGGCAACCAAGCCTTTTCGGGCCTTTACTTCCCGCCGACCGGAATCCCTTCCCACCTGGGCCGGCTCATTGTCTTGGTGAAATTCGAGAACATCACGTTGAAGCTGATGCTGATACGTAGATGTTCGCTCTCGTTGCGCTGGACCGAATGGGTGAGCCAAGCCGGGAACATGACGAGCCGGCCCGGCTTGACCGGCACGCGGAACTCCGTGGCGTTGTACTTGTTGTGGCGCCTGACGTGGGGCGCGACGATGTCGACTTGGGGGCGCGGCTCGTGGAACGTGATACTGTCGGCGCCGGGCGGGGTCTGCACGTAGTACACGCCGCTGAGGAAGTTGTTGGCGTGGAAATGCGGTGGATGCGGTGCGCCGCGCGGACTGATGTTCGCCCAGCAGGCGGTGATCTCGAAGCCCTCGAATTCCAGCTCCATCTTCTGGAGCAAGGTTTCGGTAGCCGTCGAAAAGATCCCGGCAAGCTCTTGGAATTCCTCCAACTCATGCAGAATCTGATCGGTCTGCCAATTCTGTCCCGGCTGCAGGTTGGGGCGCGGGGCGGTGAGACGGTCGAGGTCGCGGAACAATTGCTCGTTCAGGGGGCCGGCTTTCTCGGGCAGCAGGTCGTGCACCCAGACCGTGGTCGGGAAGAGCTCCTGCTCGGTGACCGAAGCGAACATGGCGCGGCCCTCGGCTGATTATCGGTGCCAATCGGTCCGCGGCGGCCTCGCTGCCGGACCGGCGATCCGCCTTACGGCTGGGCGATGTGTGCGAGCGCCTCGGCGGGGACCAGAGGCATGGTGCCCTCGGAACTACCGGGCTTCTGCCAATAGAGCTCCAAGGTCGAGGTGTTCTTCCGCTCGAAGTAGTGGATGGTGATCGGGTACCAACCGGGATCGCTCACCTCGACGACGCCGATATCCGAGAACTGATCGGCGTGGACGCCGGGGTCCTCGACGACCTGGACGCCGCCGATCTCGAGCCGAAAGCCGTCGTTCGTCTGGGCCGAGAAGGCGTAGCTGCCCGGCTGATCGAGGTGTATCAGGCCACTGATCTCGGCACCGACGCCGTCGCTTTCGCTGCTGGTCAGGACCGTGCCCTGACCGACCCGGTAGTCGAGGCGGGAGATCGCGGGCCCCGGCTTGCCGTCGCGATACGCCTTCCACTCGACCAGTTCGTCGATATGGCGAAACATATGGTAGTAGTACTTCACCGAAAGGCCAGGAGTCAGGCTGTCGGCGGACGGCTGCGGGCTTAGCAGGCTGATCTGCTGCGCCGCGAGGCCGCCCGGCAGAGCCATCGCAAGAATTGCGAGAAGCGCGCCGAGTGCCAACGACTTCTGCTGCGGTCTTGACGCCATTGAGAGATTTCCCCCGGGGACTGCCGAACGGACCGGCGCGATCTTATGGCGGCCCGCGACCGTCGTAAAGCGCCCGGCCGGCCGCGTCATAGCGCGAGCTTCATGCCGATATGCGAGTCGACGAAGCCCAAACGCTCGTAGAAGCGGCGGGCGTCCGGGCGGGCCTTGTCCGTGGTCAACTGCACGAGGCCGCAGCCGGCCTCGCGCGCCAGCTCGAAAGCGTGGCGGAACAGCGCTTCGTCGACGCCCTTGCCGCGGCTGTTCCGCTCGACCCGCACGGACTCGATCTGGCCGCGGGTCGTGCCGAGATGGGAAAGGCCGGGAATGATGACGAGCTGCAGGCAACCGACGATGTTCTGATCCTCGATGGCCACGATCAGGCGATTGCCGTCTTGGCCGAGCATGGCCTGGAAGGCCTCGACGTAGGCCGCCGGCAGGGGCACCTCGAAGCGCTCTCGGCCCTTGCCGAGCGGGTCGTCGGCAAGCAGGCGGATAACTTTCGGCAAATCGGTTTTGGTCGCGGCGCGAAACTGGAGCATGAGCAAAGAGATCGTCGACCGGATTCGAGATGTCAAATACTACTGGAGCGGGCGCTTGTGCCTATCATGTGACTTTCATGGCCGGGCGTGGCTTTGGCTTGCAATTGGCAGGGGCGAGGCGGCGGGGCACCGCGGACGGCACGAAAGGCTTTGAGGACGGCGTAACGCGCCAGTACAAAGAGGCCCTGGAGCGAATCCAGGAACGCCGCCACTTCCCGAGAATCTCGCGCTAGCCTTCGCCATCCTCGGTCACCGGAGAAGCCAACGTGTCTGCGATCCAAGCGGCCCTGCGGGTCGTGCCCCTGATCCTCCTGTTGTCGGCCTGCGAGACCGCCGACACCGAGGACCTCTGCGCCGATCTGGGGTGGGAGCCGGGCACGCCGCAGTACGAGGACTGCCTGCGCCGGGCCGAGGGGCGCAGCGGCGGCCGGTCGGACCCGCCAGCGCTGCCGAAACCCGGGCCGCGCAAGCTTCAGCAGCGGGGTTTCTAAGAATCCGACTCGAATTGAACTCTTTGAGATCAGAGAGCTGCCACACCTCGTTTGTCATCACCGGGCTTGACCCGGTGATCCAGAGTGGCGTCTGGGTCAAACGATGTCTGGATTGCCGGATCAAGTCCGCCAATGACAAGTGAAGAGCCTCTTTGCCCCAAGCTCTTGTTCCCAAAGCAATCATTCTGGGTCAGGCTCTAAAAACTCGAGCACCTGGTTCAATCGGCGGGCCGCTTCGCGAGCGCGACGAAGACGCCTAGGCCGATCAACACCGTGCCCGATATCCTTGCCTGCAGACGCTGCAAGGACGCGCTTGCGACCAAAAGCCTCGCCGCGGCACCGGACGAGAAGGCGACGAGGAGGTCGCAGGGCAGGGCGGTCACGGTGACGATGGCACCGAGCAGAAGCACCTGGGGCGCGACCGGTCCGGCCGCCGGATCGACGAACTGGGGCAGAAAGGCCAGAAAGAACAGCGCCGTCTTGGGGTTCAGGATCTCCACGAGCGCGCTTTCCGCCAGCAGCTTCGGCACCGGCTTCGGCTTCCTCACGCCGCTTTGCTCCGGGAGCACCGGCTTCGCGAGCCAATAGCGAAGGCCGAGATAGACCAGGTAGCCGGCGCCGACGAGCTTTAGGGCCGTGTAGGCGACTGGCGAATAGACGAACAGTGCGGAAAGGCCGAGCGCCGCGGCGCCGACATGCACCAGGCTGCCGGCGGCGAGGCCCAGGGCGGCCAGTAGTCCCGCGCCCGGTCCCTGCGCCAGGCTACGCGCCATGACGTAGAAGTTCGACGGGCCCGGCGAGATGTTCATGAGCAGGGCCGCGGCCGTGAAGACGAGAAGCGTTTGAAGTTCCGGCACCGCGTTCACCGTGGGAATGGAGAGGATGTAACCGCAGCGAGTGTGGTTCGGTTCGCCGGCCAGGCCAAGCCTGGGCGCGCTGGTATTCGTTCGTTCACGGATATCGTCACGATTGCTTCCTTTGAGCGCAATCTGGCTGTCACCGACTCACGCTAACGCTGTGCTCCGCTTCGACAGTTGGCGAAGACAAGGCGCGTTGCAGGCCGGGGCGCGCGCACTTCCCCGGCGA
>JAKSDN010000524.1 GCA_022360075.1 Kiloniellales bacterium
GCCAGCAAAAGCTCGATCAGCAGGTGCTTGTCGATCGGGCAGCCGTGCAGCTCGAAGTCCACCGGCACGTGGGCGGAGATCGGCGTCGATGTGTCGAGCGCGTCGATGTAGTCGGGCCGGGCATAGACCATGGCCTTCAGCGTCTCGTGGTCGCGCAGGTTGCGCAGGGCCTGGATGCCGCCGGCCGTCGCGCAGGCGCCGATGGTGATCAGCTTCTTCGACTGCGCCCGCACGGCCTGGATCCGCTCGCGCTCCTCGGCGGTCGAGATGGAGCCCTCGACCAGCGAGATGTCGTAGGGCCCGTCGAGCTGGGCCCGCGTGGCCTCGAGGAAGTAGGCGATCTCGACCCGCTCGGCGAGGGCGAGCAGCTCGTCCTCGCAGTCGAGCAGGCTGAGCTGGCAGCCATCGCAGCTCGAGAACTTCCAGACCGCAAGCTTTGGCTTCATGCTCACAGCTCCCAGACGCCCATCAGGTGACGCACCGCCGGCGCGGCGAAGACCGGCCCGTCGCGGCAGATCAGGTGCGGGCCGAGCTGGCAATGGCCGCACCAGCCGATGCCGCACTTCATGTTGCGCTCCATCGAGACGTACATCTGTTCGCGCGCCATCCCACGGCCTTCCAGCGCCTGAAGCGAGAAGCGCATCATGACTTCCGGTCCGCAGACCATGGCGAGGCTCTGTTCCGGGTCGAACGCAAGCTCGTTGATCAGGTCGGTGACCACGCCGACGCGGCCGGACCATTCCTCGCTGTGGCGGTCCACCGTGATCGCGATCTGCACGCCGGCCGCCGCCGCCCAGCCGAGGAGCTGCGTCGGATAGAGCACGGCATCCGGTGTGCGGGCACCGTAGAGCAAATGCAACGTCTTGATCCGGGCCGGATTCTGCAGGGCCCAGTAGATCACCGGCCGGACCGGCGCCAGGCCGAGGCCGCCGGCGACGATCAGCAGCTCCTTGCCCGCGGCCGCGTTCACCGGCCAGGGCTTGCCGTAGGGCCCGCGCACGCCGACCCAGTCGCCGGCCCGGAGCCGGCAGACCGCGGCCGAGACCGCGCCGACCGCGCGCACGGTCTGGACCAGCACCTCGGGGCGTGCGGGATCGCCGGAGATGCTGATCGGGATCTCGCCGATGCCATGGACGTAGAGCATGGTGAACTGCCCTGGCGCGAAGGCGAGGCCGTCGCCGTCCTTGGCCTCGAGCTCGAGCGTCACGACGTCCTCCAGCTCGCGCCGCGCCGTCCGCACCCGGAACGGCCGCGGCAGCAGGCCCTGCTCGTCGGCGACCGCCTCGATCTGGAAGGCCGCGTCATTCATTGGCTCTGCCGAGCCGGCTCGGCCGGGGCGTAGAGATCGACGAGCTGCACCCGGGCGGCCTGCAGGCGGTCGGCCAGGATCGGCAGGAAGCGTTTCATGAGCTCGTAGCCGAGCGCCGGGTTGTCGTCGCACTTGCGCCGCAGGCATTGGGCATCGATGGATGTCGCGCGCACGGCCGTGGTGGCGCGCGCGTCAAAGCGCCAGGCATAGGGCGGCAGCAGCCAGGACGCGCCGACGACCTGCCCTTCGTGCAGGGTTTGCACGGTAAGGCGCCCGCGGCCCGGGAGCTGGAGCTCGAGCGCGACATTGCCCTCGCGCAGCAGGAAGAAGCGGTCGGCCGGCTCGTCCGCCTTGAAAAGGTAAGCGCCTGCGGCGAAGGCCTCGTTGGCGGCGCAGCTTTCGAGGAAGTCCATGGTCTCGCGGTCGAAGCCCTCGAACAGCGCGTGGCTGGCGAGCACTTCGGCCAGGCCTTTGATCTTGACCATCTAAACAGTCTCCCTGGACTCGGCCCCGAGCGAGGCGGCGATCGCGGCGGCCTCGGCCGTGATGTCGATGCCGACGGGGCACCAGCCGATGCAGCGGCCGCAGCCGACGCAGCCGGAGCGGCCGAACTGGTCGTGCCAGTGCGAGAGCTTATGGGTGATCCACTGACGATAGCGCGAGGCGGTCTCCTTGCGCACAGCGCCGCCGTGGACGTAGCTGAAGTCGAGCGTGAAGCAGCTGTCCCAGCGCCGCCAGCGCTCCGCCGTCGCGCCGTCCAGCGAGGAGCGGTCCTCCACCGTACCGCAAAAACAAGTCGGGCAGACCATCGTGCAGTTCGCGCAGGCCAGGCAGCGCTCGGCCACATCCTGCCACTGCGGGTGGTCGTAGGCCTGCTTCAGGAGGCTCTCGACGTCCGGCACCATGGACCGGGTCATGGCCGCGGCCGCCGCTTCGCTGACCGCCTGGGCACAGTCCCGGTCGTCGTCGCTGGCCGGTTTCCCCGGCAAATCCTCCAGGAGGGCCGCGCCCTGCTCGCTACCGGCCTCGACCAGAAAGGCGTGGGCGTCGTCATCGAGAAGCTCCGTGAGCGCGAGATCGAAGCCGGACTCGGCGCGCGGGCCCGTGCCCATGGAGTTGCAGAAACAGGTGGCCGCCGGTCTGGCACAGTTTACGGAGACCAGGAACAGCGCCTGCCGCCGCGCCGCGTAGCGCCGATCGCAGCTGGGGCCGCCCTCGAACACTTGCGTCAGGGTCTCGAGCGCGGCGAGATCGCAGGGCCGGGCGCCGATGACGGCCTTTGGCTTTGCCTCGACGGCGGTCTCGCGAATCTCCAGATCGGCGCCGGTCTCGAACAGCTTCTCCTCGGGGGGCGAGACAAGACGTTTCAAGCCCTGCATCGGCAGGGTGTGATCGAAATAGGCAGCGCGACCGCTCTCGATTAGTTTGACCGTACCCGCATCGGCCGCCTCGATGCGCCCGCGCGGCAGTGCGGCGGCCGACTCGAGCGGCGCCAGGGACAGGGCGCCACCCTGCTCCAAAGCCGCCCAGACCTCGAAACCACGGGCCTGCAGAGCCTTCACGAGGCTCCCCAGCCCCTCGGCGGGCATGAGCTTGGCCGGACGTTCCATGCCGCGCCTATCCTCCCGTTGCCAGTGCCGCGTTCAGTAGCCTCGGGCGTTGCTATCGGCATTGACGCACATCATAGGCCTTTGCGTCGAGATCGGGTTGCGGTCTCTTGCCGAGGGTCTTTGATCGTGACTGTTGCTGCGCCGTGCATACTGAACTCGTCGAAGCTTGAGGTTTGCTCGGAGCAATCCTCACCACTTGACAGGCTCAGAGCAGCGATGAAGTCGAGGATGGGCTGGATGGCCAACGCCAAGCGCTTCGCGCGGTTCGTACCGAACCCTTCGAGACGCCCGCTGTCGCGGGCTCCTCAGGGTGAGGACGTTTCTTGATGCCATCCAAGGCTTACCTCATCCTGAGAGCTTGTGAATATTTTGGCTCGAGCTTTCGGACGGTGCTGCATGATCATCCTGCGTCCTTCGAGACGCGCCCTGGAGGGCGCTCCTCAGGATGAGGTAAGTCTTTGGTGGCATAAAGAAATGTCCTCATCCTGAGGAGCCCGCGACAGCGGGCGTCTCGAAGGACGCAGGATTGCATTCCAGCCACACGTCAATTTTTTCACAAGCTCTGAGCAGCGCCCGACAGGGCGCGTCTCGAAGGACGCAGGATCGTCGTGCAGCGACATCCAGAAGTCCGATCGAAGAATTCCCGAGGTCCGACGCGGAAAGGTGGTCACTGGCTTGATCGCTCTCGTCGACCTGGACCCGCGC
>JAKSDN010000305.1 GCA_022360075.1 Kiloniellales bacterium
CCAGGGATCCACGACGCTTCGTCGCGATGCCGTAGAGCAAGGTCGGACGAAATGGCAATGCGCCTGCTCTCCTTGTCGAACGACGGCAGAAGTCCGGCCGCACCTCTCTGAGAGGTGATACAGCCCACCTTTGGCTTCAAGTCGGTCTTCCTAGATAGACAGGCGGGACCGCCCCATAACGGGGGCATCCCGGGCCCGGAATTGCGCTCAGCGCTGGAATTTCGATCAGGATCCGCCGGGAACTCACCGCACTTTTGCGTGACCGAGGGGCTCGCTGGCTCCGGCGCTCGGCTTTTGCTACAAGGTCAAGGCTACAGGAGGCCAACTCGACGCGCCATAGGTTCTGGTCGTAGACAACCGCATACCTCACTCGACTCATGAGCCGATTCGCCTCCTTGTCGGCGCCGCGACGCGCCCTGCTGTTGACGGCCATCTGTGTCCTGGCCTTCGTGCTTTTGGCCCTGCTCGCCGAAGGCGCGGTCCGGGTAAGGCAATTCCTCAAGCACGACCAACCGGTCTTCAGAATCGAGAGCCTGTACCACATTGATTCCGAGACCGGATTGCGCGTGCCGGTTGCAGGCAGGAAGACCGACAGGATCGCGATCAACGCCGACGGTTTTCGTGGCCCGGAGATCGCCAGACCCAAACCACCGGGGACCGTCAGGATCGCGTTTCTGGGTGGCTCCACCACATTCAGCGCGGAGGTTAGCGGGAACGAGGCGACCTGGCCGCATCTCGTCACCGAAGGGCTCAAGAAGCGCTGGCCGGAGCGCCAGTTCGACTACATAAACGCCGGCGTTCCGGGCTATGCGCTGCGCACCTCCCTGAAACGCTTCGAGCTCAGCGTCAAGCGTTTCGAGCCGGACATCATCGTCATCTATCACGCCACGAACGACCTATCCGCGAACAGCTTCAAGCAGGCCGTTGACCAGGGTGTCATACGCGAAAGGGCGGACGCCGCCATGAGCTGGCCGAGCCGCTATTCGCTGCTGTGGTACCTGGTCGAGAAGAACCTGAGCCTGATGTGGATCCAGGCCAAAGCCACGGATCAATCGAACAAGCTCGACGTCGATCTTCAGGCCATTTCCGGACCCTTCGAGAGAGATCTGACAAGGATTGTCGACGCAGCGCGCAACGTGGCGGATCTCGTTGCGCTCGTGACCTTCTCGACGCACCTGCGGCAAGAGCAGGATCCCGAGTACCGGCTAAAGGCCGCGGAGACGAGCCTGTTCTACATGCCCTACATGACCCCGCAGAACCTGCTCGATTCCTTCGCCGCATACAACGAGGTCATCCGCTCCGTGGCCCGGCGCTCGGACGTCCTCGTGATCGACGCGGAGACGGCCGTTCCGGGCGACACGAGACACTTCGTCGACTCGGTCCACTTCACGGACGAGGGCAGCGCCGTCATGGCGCAGAAGGTCGTCGACGGCCTGATCGCCGAGGGATTGGCGATCGCCGGATCTCGGTAGGCAGAGGATTGCTCGTTGAATCGGCGAATTCAGGTTCCTCGGTTGGAACCGAGTGGACCCCCTATTGAGAGATCACATTTAGCCGGACGATCCGCCCGCGGCCTCCGTCTTGGCCGGGTACTCCACGAAATAGTAGAAGTGACCTTTGTTCCGGCCTGAGGCTTGCCAGCGATAGCTCGGCAGATAGGCGACCGGCATGTATACGCCCGCGCCCCTGCCACAGCGGACGTTCTCGTTGCGAAACCAAGGACGATCCCACGCCATGAAGTTGCCGCGCACCTTCTTGAGCACCGAGCCGTTGACCCATTCGAGCTTTCGGTTCAAGCACCAGTATCTGAGGCCGATCCAGGCAGGGCTGAGGAAAGGCTTGTTGAGCTTGAAGTGGCGCGCCAAGAGCTCATGCACGTGTTTCGAGTGGATGATCGCGAGGCGGCCTTGAATGCCCTTGTAAACGTGCTTGGTGGCCTCCTTTCGCGCCCCGCGCCACTGGATAGCACAACGTCCGGTGCCGCAAAGCTGAGGGGCCACCTTCAGATCGTAGTAGGACCCGGAGTGGGAGTCGTAGACGGGCTCGGCCGCGGCCTCCCGCGCCGTGACGACAGGAGAGCCTACAAAACAGGCGAGTCCGAGCAACGTCAGAACCAAAGAAGAGCGCTTCACAGCTTCCCTACCTCGCCACATGCTCCAGCCATACGGTTAAGCCCCGGATTCGGGCCTCGATGGAATGGAATTCCCTCAAGCACCGTGAGCGGGGACGTCCAAGGCGCAGCATTACCACATCCTCAGTTCCCAAAATCCTACCTCATTTCTCCAATCTCGAGCAAACGGTCCATGGGCGCCGCCGCCCGGCAGACTTGCCTTGTGCCTGACGCCCGGATTGCCGCGGCAGGTCACTGATAATAGCGGATCTGGTACCAACGCCGGCCCACCCATTCGTGGATAGCCAAGCCGCTGCGGGCCAAGGCGCGGCTGCCCGGCACCCAATCCTGGGGCCAGAAGCCGGTTGTCCGGAAGGCGAAGGCCGTGGACGCCGCGACGACGGAGAGACCGTGGAACTCGAAAGCCTCCCGGGCGCGCGGCATGTGCCAGGCATGGGTCACCAGAACGATCGAAGAAAGC
>JAKSDN010000035.1 GCA_022360075.1 Kiloniellales bacterium
GGGCCGCGCGCGCTCTTCGGCCACTGCCTGCATCTGGAGGCCGGCGAGAAGGAGCGCCTGAGCGCGACGCGGTCGGTCGCGATCTTCTGCCCGACCTCCAACCTGTTCCTGGGCAGCGGCCTGTTCGACCTCGCGGACCTCTGCGACCCGCGGCGGCCGATCCCGGTCGGCATCGCCACCGACGTGGGCGGCGGCACCAGCTACTCGATGCTGCGCACGGCCGCCGAGGCCTACAAGGTCCTGCAGTTGCGCGGCCAGAACTTCCCGGCCCTCGACGCCTTCTACCGGCTGACCCTGGGCAACGCCCGCGCGCTCGGACTCGAAGACAAGATCGGCAGCTTGGCGCCCGGCTCCGAGGCCGACCTGGTCGTGCTCGACAGCCGCGCGACCCCAGCCATGGCGCACCGCATGGAGACGGTCGAAGGCAACTTGGAAGCCGAGCTGTTCCTGCTCATGACGCTTGGCGACGAGCGCGCGGTGCGTGCAACCTATGCCGGAGGAAGCTTGCATCACGCGCGGTGAATCCCACAGCTCAGACATCGGTTGCATGACCGAGCCGCAGGCGCAAAGGACCACGGACTGGCGTGACTTCGAGGCCGCCGATGCACTGACGGCCGAGACGGTCCATGTCTGGTGCCTCGACCTCGCCTTGGAGGCACCGCGCCTGGAGCGATATCGCGGTCTGCTCGATTCGGCCGAGCAGGCGCGCGCCGAGCGCTATCGCGTCGCACGCGATCGCGCTCGCTTCATCGCCACCCGCGGCGCCCTGCGCCGTCTGATCGGCTTCTATAGCGACACCGCGCCGGCCTCGATCACCCTGTCACAGAACCTTCATGGCAAGCCAAGGCTCGCCGCTGCGCCGGAAGGACTCCGGTTCAACGTCAGCCACTCGGATCGCTGCGCGCTGGTGGCGATCGCTTCCGATTTCGACGTCGGCATCGACGTCGAGCGGCAGCGCCCGCTCAACGACCTCTCGGCCCTGGCCGAACGCTTCTTCTCGGCCGAGGAGTTCCGGTCGCTCGCGGCCCTGCCGATCGCCCTGAAACGGCGAGGCTTTTTCGCGACCTGGACCCGCAAGGAAGCCTACATCAAGGGCCTCGGTTGCGGCCTCAGCCGGCCGCTCGACAGCTTCACCGTCACGGTCGACCCGACGGCGCCGCCAAAAATCCTTTCTGACCGCGACGATCCGTCCGAAGCGTCGTGCTGGCATCTCGAAGAGCTGTTTCCGGGACCGGACCTAAGTGCCTGCCTCGCCGTGCGGGCGCCGACCGGCGGATTCCGTCTGCGCGCCTTCCGCTACGAGAGCGCCGCGCGTCAGCTCGATGCGGACTGATACGGCGCGACCGCTTCGAGCGCGCGCTCGAGTCGCTTTCGCGATGGCGGGGTCGTTTCTTGCCTTGCATTGTGAAATCGAGTGTACTGCCCGGAATCCCCGCTCCGGTGGTAACTGGCGCTTGCATTTGACATGTCGGTCTCCAGTCCCGTACCCGCGTTGCGCCTTTGGCTGTCCGATATCGGGCTGGAAGACTACCTGACCCTTTTCACCGAGAACAAAATCGACGTCTCGATCCTGCCCGACCTGGACGACCAGGATCTTCAGGGCATGGGCGTACCGCTGGGCGATCGCAAGCGAATCCTCAAAGCGATCGAAGCGCTGAACGCCGACCAGAGCGTGCAGCCATCGCCCTTCGAGCCTTCTCATCGGACCGCGCGCCGCCCCTCGAACCGGCCGCTCGAATTCGCCGGCCGGCGTCAGCTCACCGTCTTGTTCGCCGATCTCGTCGACTCCACGGTCTTTGCCGAGCGCCTGGACCCGGAAGAGCTCGGCGACATCATGGAGAGCTACCAGACCTGCTGCGGCGACATCATCAGGCTCTTCGGCGGCACTGTCGCACGCTACATGGGCGACGGTGTGGTCGCCTATTTCGGCTATCCGCAGGCCCACGAGACGGATGCCGAGCAGAGCATTCGCGCGGGCCTGGCGCTGGTCGCGGAAGTCTCGAAGCTCACACCCCACGACATCAAACTTCAGACCCGGGTCGGTATCGCCACCGGCCTCGTGGTCGTGGGCGAGATCATTCGCGACAGCCTGGCCTCCGAGCAAGCCGTGCACGGCGAGACTCTCAATCTCGCCCAACGGCTCCAATCCGCGGCGCTTCCAGACACCGTCATCATATCGAACCAGACGAGGCGGCTCGCCGGCGGGCTGTTCGACTACGTCGACCTGGGCCCCAAGGCGCTCAAGGGATTCTCCGAGCCGCTCCCCGCTTGGCTGGTAACCGGCGCCAGCAAGCTCGCCAGCCGCTTCGAAGCCATCCGCGGCGCCTCGGAGCTCACCCCCCTGATCGGCCGCGAGGAGGAGCTCGA
>JAKSDN010001300.1 GCA_022360075.1 Kiloniellales bacterium
CCAGGCCGAGAAGTTCTCGAGCTGGACCCAGGACTGCCACGCGGTCGTCAGCCCGCAGGGATAGCCCGCGGCCTGGGTCTTCTTGACCACCTCGGCGAGCTCCGGCCAGGTCTTGGGCGGGATGTTCGGGTCGAGGCCGGCCTTCTCGAAGGCCTCCTTATTGTAGTAGAGCACCGGCGTCGAGGAATTGAAGGGCATCGAGAGCATGTTGCCCTCGGGGTCGGTGTAGTAGCCGGTGACGGTCGAGAGATAGGCCTTGGGATCGAAGGCTTCGCCGGCCTCGGCCATGAGTTCGTAGACCGGCTTGATCGCGCCCTTGGCCGACATCATGGTCGCGGTGCCGACCTCGAAGACCTGCAGGATGTGCGGCTGCTTGCCGGAGCGGAAAGCGGCGATGCCCGCCGTCATGTTCTCGGTGTAGTTGCCCTTGTAGGTCGGAACCACCTTGTAGTCGCTCTGCTTGGCGTTGAAGCCGGCGGCGATGTCGGCCACCCGCTCGCCCAGGGCACCGCCCATGGCATGCCACCAGTGAATTTCCGTTTGCGCAACAGCCGACGTGGCTGCACCGCTCGCGGCGAGCAGCGTCGCGGCAAGAGTCAGCTTTCTGGGAAATCGCATCGTCTTCCTCCCTGGCCTAACCAATGTATGAGACGTCATCCCGAGCGGCCGCCCAGGCTGCGCCCTTCTTATCCCAGCAACGTTACGCTCTTTTGACGATCGCTGCCAAGACGTGCGACCGTATGCGTACGATGGAATAGGAATCGGGTCTCGGCCTGCGGCCGGCAACACCGTGCGCTGCCGACGTTCACGGCATGCTTCGGCGAGATCGCGGGCCCGCCTGGGTCCGATGCCAGCTCTTTCGAAGGGACTATGCCATACAGGACAAGGCCTTAGGCCGTTGCGCAAGTTTCGGATAGAAGCGCTCCCGCCAGACGCTTAGATGATGAGCAGCATTAGAGACCACGGGAGCGGAAAGTCATGGATGCCGTCATCGCGTTTGAGGAAACCGCTGGCGAAGCCAAGCGGCCGCCGTCGTCGGGGCCGACGGACAGCCGCCGGATGAAGGAGCGGGAGGTCAGCGCCAAGCACCTCGCGCTGGTGCGCGCGGTCTGCGACACCATCGAGGCGCGCGACGGCGAGCCGGTCACCCTCGCCGAACTGGCCGATCAGGTCGCCATGAGCCCCTGGCATCTTCAGCGCCTGTTCAAGAAGGTCATGGGCGTCTCGCCGCGCGAATACGCCGACGCCCGGCGCAGCGCGCGCTTCCGCGAAAAGCTGCGCAACGGCGAGTCGATCGCCGGCGCGACCTACGGCGCGGGCTATGGCTCCTCCAGCCGGGTCTACGAGCGCGCCCACAAGCAGTTGGGCATGACGCCGGCCTCCTACGCCAAGGGTGGTCGGGGCGCGGTCATCGCCTACACCATCGTCGACTCGCCGATGGGCCGCCTGCTGGTAGCTGCGACCGGCAAGGGCGTGTGCTTCACCAGCCTGGGCGAGGACGACGCGGTGCTGCGCCAGGCCCTGGAGGCGGAGTATCCCGAGGCCAGGTCGATCACCCGCGACGACGCCGCGATGGCGCCCTCGGTCGAGTCCATCATCGACTACATGGCGGGCGAGACGCCGCACCTCGACCTGCCGCTCGACATTCGCGGCACCGCTTTCCAGCGCCGGGTCTGGAGCGCGCTGACCACCATCCCGCTCGGCGAGACGCGCAGCTACAGCGAGGTCGCCGCCGCCGTCGGCTCGCCCAAGGCCCAGCGCGCCATCGGCCGGGCCTGCGCGACCAACCCCGTGGCCATCATCGTGCCCTGCCATCGCGTGGTCCGCGACGACGGCGCCCTCGGCGGCTATCGCTGGGACAGCAAGCGCAAGGGCAAGATCCTGGATGGCGAGGCCGAGCTCGACTGGTCTGGCGAAACCCTCGCCGCCGAGGCGAAGTAACCACGAAGCCCAAACCCATAACTTGCCAGCACCACCGCGCCCCGGTTTTCGTGACCGGGGCGCTCTCTTTTTCCGTCATTGCGAGCGACGCAACACCGATCCCGCAACGCCCTTGCCCTCCCTCAAACCGCAACCTATACAGGATCTATGCCGCTGGACGGTGACAGCCCCCACATCTTGTGTGCCGACGGCCGGCGCGTGCCGATCGAGGTGCAGCGGAACCGTCGCGCCCGGCGCCTGACGCTGCGCCTCGACCCGCAGAGCGGCGCCGTGCGCCTGGTGATCCCGCAGCGCACGCCGCTGGCCGAGGGTCTGCTCTTCGCCCAGCATAAGGCCGGCTGGATCGCCAAGCAGCTCGACGCGATGCCCACACCGGTGCCCTTCGTCGAGGGCGCGCGGGTGCCCTTTCTCGGGGTCGAGCACGAACTGCGCAACGCGCCGCTGGCGCGGCGCGGCGTCTGGCGCGAGGACGGTGTCATCTGGTCCTCCGGTCACGCGGCCCATCTGGCGCGCCGGGTCGCCGACTTCCTCCGGCGCGAAGCCCGCCTGGCGATCGAGCCACGCGCCCGCGCCAAGGCCCAGGCCATCGAGCGGCGCATCACGCGAATCACACTGCGCGACACGCGCAGCCGTTGGGGAAGCTGCTCCAGCGCCGGCGGGCTCAACTTCTCCTGGCGCCTGATCCTGGCGCCCGAGCCCGTGCTCGACTACGTCGTCGCCCACGAGGTCGCCCACCTGGTGCACATGAACCACGGGCCGCGCTTCTGGAAGCTGGTCGAGCGACTGACGCCCGAGGTCGGCGAAAGCTGCGCCTGGATGAAGGCCCACGGCAGCGAGCTGCTGCGGTATGGGTGAGGCGGTGCCAGGTATAGATACTGTCATCCTCGGGCTTGACCCGAGGATCCATTTGCGTGCGAGGCCGGGACCTGATTGCGGATGGTCCTGGCGGTCCCGCAATTCCCATGGGTCCTCGGGTCAAGCCCGAGGATGACAAAGGAAGGGTGAATCTTCGCAGCTACGCCCCACCCAACAGCTTTGCCAAACCACCCGTCTCGTCGAGATGACAGAGATCCTCGTAGCCGCCGATATGCGCGCCGCCGATGAAGATCTGCGGGATCGCCTTTGCCCGATCGCAATAGCCGCAGCCGGAACTCGAGAAGATCTCGACGGCCATCGCACCGCTCAGTGCGTGACGTGCAAGATCGGATCGATGCCGGAGAACACCGGCTCCAGCTCCACGCCGAGCGCGTCGCCGAACTTACTGACCGCGATGTAGATGGCGATGGTGAAGACCGCCTCGACGATCTGCGGCTCGGTGAAGTGCTTGTGCAGCCGCGTCGTAGAAGGCGAGGGTCTGGGGGTCACCCTGATCGCGTTCGACATATGAGATGGTCATGCTTTCCTTCCTGGATTTTGAACGTCCGTCCCAATCTCGGTAAAACTCTTAGGCGAGCAGCGCGGACGCCTGGCGCACGACGGCGTGGAGCAGGGGCGGCTCGGGCCGGCTGCGCGACAGCACCCGCAGGCCGATGAAAAGGCTGAGCAGCGCCCGTGCGGTTTCGGCTGCATCGCGCTCGGCCGAAGTCTCGCCGTTGGCTTGGGCGCGCTCGATATTGTCGCGAAAGAAGCCTTCCATCTCCGCGAAGGCCCCGCTGACGATCTCGGCGATCTGCGAATCGTGCGGCGAGAGCTCGAGCGCGGTGTTGACCAGCAGACAGCCGTCGCGCGAGCCGCCCTCCAGGGTGCCGTCCGCCACGCTTTGGAAGGCGGCGATGATGGCGTCCTTCGGCCCGTGAGAGCGCTTGAGCGCCGCGACCCAGGCTTCCCGGTATTGGAGGTCGTAGTGCCTGAGAGCCTGGATGAAGAGGCTGCGCTTGTCGCCGAAGGTGGCATAGAGGCTACCCCGGTTGATCGCCATGCTCTCGACCAGGTCCTGCACCGAGGTCGCCTCGTAGCCACGCGCCCAAAAGACCGCCAGGGCCTTGGACAGGGCCTCGTCGACGCTGAACTGCTTCTCCCAGGGCATCGCAATTCCTTGCTTGCGCTACCCTATCAAGTCTTGAACGATCGTTCAATACAAGGGAAACGTCGCGACGCTAAGGCACGGCGATCCACCGCCGAAGCTCCCGGGCGAGCTGCTCGGGGCGGATGCCGTGCAGGAAGCTCGCGCGCAACGCGCCGTCCGGGCCGATCAGCATGATCTTCGAGCTGTGGTCGATCAGGTAGTCACCGCCGCCCTCGAGCGGCCGTTTTTCGAAAGCGATGCGATAGCGGGCGGCAAGCGCGGCGATGGTCTCGGGCGTGCCGGTGAGGCCCAGCAGACGGGGATGGAAATGGGCGACGTATTCGGCCAGGGCGTCCGAGGTATCGCGCGCTGGATCGAGCGTGACGAAAACCGGCCGCAGACCTTCGCCATCAAGCCCGAGAAGGTCCAGGGCATCGGAGATATCGGCCAGCGCGGTCGGGCAAATATCGGGACAGTGGGTGAAGCCGAAGTAGACCAGATTCGCCTGCCCGGCGATCTCGGACCAGGCGCGCGCGGCGCCCTCGTGATCGGTCAGCACCAGCCGCTCCGCTGCCACCGCGGGAACCAGGCCGCAGACCGCCAATAACAAGCCGAGGCATAGGGACCGCAGGCGCGGTTTCATCCCTCCGGCCTCTCGCGCGCCTCCTCCAGCAGCAGGGTGCGAATGTCGGCCATAACCAGGCGCGGATCGAGGAAGCCCAGGCTGTAGATATTGCGCACCTGCCCCTTACGGTCGATCAGATAGAGCCGTAGCTGGTGCGTGAACGGTCCGAAGGGATCGGCCCGGTCCGCCTTCTCCCCGATAACCTGGCCATAGGCCGCGAGGATCGGCCGCAGGGCCGTCGCGTCCTGCGTGGTCAGGAACAGCCAGTCCGAGGCTTCCTCGTCGTCGGCCGGGGCGCCGCCGCCGTAGTCGGCCATGACTTCGGGCGTGTCGTGCTCCGGATCGAAGCTCAGGCTGATCAGACGTAGGTTTTTGGCGACGGCCGGATCCTGACGGCTGAGGTCGAGCAAGTCGTAGAGCAGCCCGGTAGCCAACGGACAGCCTTGTGGATCGCTGCAGCGAGTGTAGATGAAGCTCAGCAGCGCGAGCCTGCCGGCCATGACATCGCGGAGGCTGCGCTCGCGCCCTCGCGCGTCGAGCACCAGGCCGTCGCCGGCGGGACGAATCACCGACAGGGCGTAGCTGCCGGGCACGGGCGGATCATAGTCATAATCGGCGCTGCGTCCCCAGCTCAACTCCGGGCGGTCGGGTGGGGGTTGCGAATTCTGTGCGGCGGTCGGAGCTGCGGTGAATAACAGGGCCGCCGCAAGAAGCAGAGCGGACTTGCAATGGAACGTGAGATGCCTCGCGTGCCGCGAATCACCCCCACCCCGGCCCTCCCCCATCAAGGGGGAGGGAGTCGAAATTCGACTGGGCCGAGCTAGTTCCCTCCCCCCTTGTGGGGGAGGGTTAGGGTGGGGGGTAACTCTGTGAGCCGACATCAAGATGTGAACCCGATCAGCTCACGACCCGTAGAGGCTCGCCGCACCGAAGCGCATGATGTGGGCGCGGCCCAGGCCCTCGGCCTTGAAGTCGATCGTGAAGCGATGGGTCAGCGTCTTGCCGTTCCAGTCGTAGGCCTTGAAGAACTGCTCGTTGTCGCCGCCCTTCTTGTCCCAGTTGGCGAGCAGCGAGGAGGTGAAGTAGACCCGCTCGCCGTCCCAGCTCTGCGAGACCATGTTGAGCTGCTTGCCGATCACCTCTTCGTGGATCTGCTTGGGATTGTGCGGATCGGAGACGTCGAAGACACGCACCGTGCCGTCCATGAAGGAGTCGACGAAGAGCGTCTTGTCGTCGGCGCTGAGCGAGATGTCGACCGGCAGCGGGATCTTCGAGGGATCGCCGATGTCGGCCACCGCCTTGGCCTGCCACTCGCCCTGCTCGTCCTCGTAGACCAGCCAGAGCTGCGCGGTCAGCGCCGCCGAGGTGAAGGCGTAGTTGCTGCGCGGCCCCCAGGCCCAGCGGATCTCCAGCGGCGCGCCCGGCACCTGGAAGACCTTGCGCGGCTTGCGCGTGTGCAGGTCCCAAAGCACCATCGACTGGCCGAAGCGCTTCATCGCCGCCTCGTCCTGCAGCATCTGGCCGAAGTCCATCATGTAGTTGGACCAGCCGGTGAAGGAGGAGGTCAGCATGACGTTCTTGCGCGGCAGCGCGCGGATGTCATAGCCGTAGCCGTCGGCGAACTCCGCGCCCGGCAGGCCGTCGGCGTTGTCGGGCGAGGGCATCCAGTGCGTCGCTAGAAATTCGCCTTCGTTGCTGTACTCGACCAGCGCCGTGCGGCCGCCGTGGTCCTTATGGTTGGACAGGCCGCTGATCATCATGCGGCCGGGCAGCGCGTAGAAGGTGTGCGGCCCGACGACGCCGTCGCTCGTCTTGACGAAGTCGTCGATGGTCTTGGTCAGCTTCGGCTTGGCCGGATCGCTGTGCACGTCGAAGATGAAGATCTTGTTGGTGTCGAGGCCACCGGCCCAGAGGAAGCGGCGATCATCGCTCAGCCCGGCATGATGCGCCTCGTGACGCCCGCCGACCGAAAGGCTGTCGATCACCTTGCCGTAGGTCGAAGAGTCCTGGCGAACGTCGATGGTCACCAGCTTGTCGGACTCATCGCCCCAGCCTTCCTGGCCCAGGGTCCAGACGTAGACGAACTCTTCCGCCCCTGTGATCTTGGCCATATAGGGCGACATGCAGGTCTCGTCGGCCCGCGCCTGTCCGCTTCCGAGGCCCAGCGCGAGGCCGAAGACGGCTACGAAGCCCGCGCGCGCCAGCGCACACGATTTTCTGGTCATACTTTCCTCCCGTTGCGTCCCGTGCCTTGTCGGCTCTTGCTTGAAGACGGAATATCATATCACGATTTAGGAATATGACTAGAGAATTTACATGACCCCAGCGGGGAATACGACCGTCGATCGTCTGCGCGGGGACGGCCGGAAAACCTGGTACGAGGACGGCGCGGTCACTAGAGCAAGATGACGTGAGGTCGAATCGACCTCACGTCATCTTGCTCTAAACCTCAAAGTTAGAGCGGATTCACGCGATTAGGTCGATGCACAAAGTGCTTCGACCTAATCGCGATCCGCTCTAGGGTGCGCCCTTCGTGCCGGCGCGAGGGGCCATGCTGAGTCCGAAGAGCCTTGGTGTCACCATCATCCTGACCGCGCTGATCGCTTTCGGGGCGATCTCGACCGACCTCTACCTGCCATCGCTGCCGGCCATCACGCAGGAGTTCGGCAGCGACGCCGCGCAGGTGCAGCTCACGCTCTCGATCTTCCTGATCGGCTTCGCGCTCGGGCAGTTGATCTACGGCCCGATCTCCGACCGCTTCGGCCGGCGCCCGGTCCTCCTTGCCGGCCTGACGCTCTACCTCGCCGCGACGCTCGCTTGCCTCTTTGCCAGTGGGATCGAGATGCTGATCGTCGCGCGCTTCGCCCAGGCGCTCGGCGCCGGCACGAGCGTCGTGCTCGGCCGCGCCGTGGTGCGCGACGTGCATGGCCGCGAGGAGGCTGCCCGCGTCCTCTCCTACATGGCCACCGCCATGGCGCTGGCACCGGCGCTCGGGCCGATCGTCGGCGGCATCCTGCAGGGCGCCTTCGGCTGGCGCGCCAACTTCCTGGCGCTCGCCCTGTTCGGCGGTGCCTCGCTGCTCGCGGTCGCCGCACTGCTGCCCGAGACCCTGCCGGCGCGCGATCCGACCGCAACACGTCCCCGGCAGCTCCTGAGGAACTACGTCATGCTCGCGAGTCACCGCGAGTATCGCGCCTTCCTGCTGGTGACCGCCTGCGCCTACAGCGGCATCTTCGCCTTCATCTCCGGCTCGTCCTTCATGCTGATCGACGTGCTTGGCCTCAGCCCCGAGCTATACGGCCTCTGCTTCGCGAGCATGGTCGCGGGCTACATGCTGGGAACCTTCCTGTCGGCACGCCTGACCTTGCGGCTTGGCCTGGAGCGGCTGGTTACCGTCGGCACGGTGGTCGCCGCCCTGGGCGGCGGCGCCATGGCGCTCTTCGCCTGGAGTGGAGTCGTGAGCCTGGCCTCGATCCTGATCCCGGTTTTCGTCTTCACGGTCGGGGCCGGCCTGATCCTGCCCAACGCCATGGCCGGCGCACTGGGGCCCTTTCCGGGACTGGCGGGCGCAGCCTCGTCGCTGCTCGGTTTCGTGCAGATGAGCATCGCCGCCGTGGTCGGCATCGGCGTCGGCCATTGGCACGACGGCAGCGGCCGCAGCATGGCGAGTGCGATCGCCGCGGTCGGTCTGACGGCCTTGCTGGTCGAGCTGTTCCTGCTGCGCCCGCAGCGGCGCGCAGCGGCCGCGGCCGCGTCTCAGCGCTGAGTGCCGCCGTCGTAGTAGTCGCCTCGTCCCGTCTCCCGCGCGGAGCCGCCGCCGAGCGAGGTGCTGAGCGAATCGATGATGCGCCCGATGAAGCTGCGTTCGTCCTGCCGGGGCGGCAGAGCCGGCAGAGTAACGGCCGGCGCGGGCTCGACCTTGGCGATGAGCATACCGGCGCCGGGCAAGGGCCGGGCCGGCAGTCCCTCGTGCGCCGGGATCATGACTCGCTGCCACAATCGCGCCGGCAAGCCGCCGCCGGTCACCCGCTTCATCGCCTTGCCGTCGTCGTTGCCGAGCCAGGCCGCGGCCACCAGGTCGGCGGTGTAGCCGACGAACCAGGCATCGCGCGAGTCCTGGCTGGTGCCGGTCTTGCCGGCGGCGGGTCGTCCCGGCTCGGCCGCCTTGCCCGTACCCCAGGCCACCGTCGCTTCCAGGAGATGGCTCATGGTGGCCGCGCTGTTCGCCGTCATCACGCGACCGGGGCCGCCGCCGTCGCGGCGGTAGAGGATGCGTCCCTCGGGACTGCGAATCTCGGTGATGGCATAGGGCCAGACGCCATAGCCGCCGTTGGCGAAGGCCGCGTAGGCGCCCGCCAGCTCGAGCAGCGTGACCTCCGAGGTGCCGAGCGCGATGCTGGGTGCCGCCTCCAGCGCCGAGCTGATGCCCAGGCGGCGCGCCGCGTCGACGACGCGTCCGACACCCACTTGCTGGGAGACCTGGACCGCGACCGAGTTCAGCGAGCGGGCGAAGGCCTCGCGCAAGGTGACATCGCCGTAATAGCGGCCGTCGTAGTTGTTGGGCGCCCACTTGCCGATGCGGATCGGCCCGTCGGTGAAACGCTGGTCGGGGTGGAAGCCGCTTTCGACCGCGGCGAGATAGACGAAGGCCTTGAAGGCCGAGCCCGGCTGGCGCAGGGCCTGGACGGCGCGGTTGAACTGGCTGTCGATGTAGTCGCGACCGCCGACCATGGCCTGCACGGCGCCGCCCGGGGTGAGCGCGACGAAGGCCGCCTGGCTCGCGCCCTGCGCGGCGCCCTCCTCGTCCAGAAGTGCTGCGGTCTGGGACTCGGCGATCGCCTGGAGGCGCGGATCGAGCGTCGTGACCACGACCAGGTCGCTGGTCACGACGCCGGCGAAGCTCGGCACCTGGCTCAAGACCCAATCGGCGAAGTAGCGCCCGCTCTCGGCATAGGCGCTGCGGCCGCGCGACTTCGCGCGATAGGCCTCGGCCGCCGCCTCTTCGGTGATGAAATCCGCCTCGGCCATGGCTCCCAGCACCAGGCGCGCGCGGCGGTCGGCGAGATCCCGGTCGTTGGCCGGATTGTAGCGCGACGGCGCCTTCAGGAGCCCGGCCAACAGCGCCGCCTCGTAGAGGCTGACCCGCGCGGCCGGCTTGCCGAAGTAGCGCCGCGCCGCCGCGTCCACGCCGTAGGCGCCGGCCCCGAGATAGACGCGGTTGAGATAGAGCGCGAGGATCTGCTCCTTCGCAAAGCGCCGCTCGAGCCAGAAGGCCAGCAGCAGCTCCTGGACCTTGCGCTTCAACGTGCGCTCGGGCTCGAGAAACAGGATCTTGGCGAGCTGCTGGGAGATCGTCGAGCCGCCTTGGACGAGCCGACCCTCGCGCAGATTGACATAGGCGGCGCGCAGCAGGCCGATGGGATCGAGGCCGAAGTGGCTGTAGAAACGCCGGTCCTCGATGGCGAGCACCGCCTGCGGCAGGTGCTCGGGCAGATCGCGCAGATC
>JAKSDN010000597.1 GCA_022360075.1 Kiloniellales bacterium
GCCGCCATTATTGTGAGCGCGGCGGCTCCGGCACGGAGCCATTGGTGTCTGGGTATCATCGCTTTCCTCCCTTGTCTTTAGGTTGATTGACGTTAGGGCCCTTCCTCAGCCCCCATTAGTGAAGAGCGATCCCGACCCTCGGATCGGCAAGCGCCCCTTCGACGGAGCGAACCGCCGCGCCATTGTCAGGCGACCCCCGCCACGCGGCACAGTGAATCGATGCGCTCTTGCGCCAATTCCGGGTTCTGCAGGGCACCGCAGGCAGCGGCCAACTCCGCCACCTCGAGGAGATGCGCCAGGCTACGCCGGCCTTCCAGCCCGCCGATCATCCGGAAGTGATCCTGGTGCCCGTTCAGCCAGGCGAGGAAGACGACGCCGACCTTGTAGTGCTGGGTCGGCCGCATGAAGACGTGGCGCGCCAAGGGCAGCGTCGGACCTAGGATCGCATGAAAACCGTCGCGGTCGGCCTCGTCGAGACGGCGTAGCGCGGCGCCGGCCAGTGGCGCGATGGCATCGAAGACACCCAGCAGGGCGTGGCTGAAATGCCCGTCATCGCCCGCGATCAAGGCGGGGTAGTTGAAATCGTCGCCGGTAAAGACACTTTGGCCCTGGTCAAGGCGCGCGCGGAAGCGGACCTCGAAATCCTGGTCGAGCAGAGAGAGCTTGATGCCCGAAACCCGCTCCGGACCGGCGCCCTCCATGATCCTGAGCACAGTCTCGGCCGCGTGCTGGAGATCACTGTTGCCCCAATAGCCACGCAGGAGCGGATCGAATGCCTCGCCGAGCCAGTGCAGCATGATCGGCCGCCGGGCAGCGGAAAGGACCTCCCGGTAAGCCTCCTCATAGTCCGCTGCCGAGGTTGCGGATCTGGCAAGGGCACGGCTCGCCATGACGATCGCGCGCCCGCCGCGGGACTCGACGAAATCCAGTTGCTCCAGGTAGGCATCGACGATCCGCCGGAGCGGCAGCTCATCCTCGCTTTCGAGTTGGTCGGTGGCGACGCCGACGACGACGTCGGCGTTGCCACGGTCTTCAGCGGCTTCAAGGGTCAGGGCAATCAGCTCCTGCGCCTGATCCCAACCCAGCCCCATGCCCCGTTGTGCCGTGTCCATGGCTTCGGCGACACCGAGACCCTGATCCCAGACGTGGTGACGGAACGCGAGCGTGGCATCCGGATCCCAACGGCAAACACCGTTGCCAGTCGGCTCGGCCCAGGGGTCGGCCACCACATGGACCGCCGCGTAGGCCGTTCGACTGGTCGCATGACGTCCAGGACCGAGCGCCACAGGCCGCACCGCGACGTGACGCGGTATTCCCCGTGGCGTCGGAAGCTGAAGCTGCGCGATCACGGCTCTAACAGCACCTTTATGTGCCGCTCGGGGCTGCTTTGAAGCGCCTTCAACGCGTCGTCGACCTTGGCCAGGGGAAAGACCGCAGTGACCATGGGAGACGGATCGAAGGCGTCGGCCTCAAGGAGCTCCACCGTCTTCACGAAGTCGTCCTTCACGTAGTTCCTGGAGATGATGAAGCTCAGCTCTTTCCGATAGCTGTCGGTATGCGGCAGCACCAGCGAATGGTCGCCGTGCGGCAGCCCAACCAACACGCTGCGGCCACCGGGGCGCAGGACTTCCGCCGCGACATCGACCGTCTGGTCGTTCGTAACGTTGTCGAGCACGAGATCGACCGTACCGACCTGTTTGCGAACCCACGACGCAAGGGCGTCGCCACTGTCGGTGGTGAAGTCGGAGAAACCGAAGCGTTCGGCGACCGC
>JAKSDN010000095.1 GCA_022360075.1 Kiloniellales bacterium
AAGGTGCCGTCGGCCATGTCCTCCATGGAGATCTTGCCGTCGCGGCCCTTGGCGGCGAGCGCGCCCAGCTCGCGCTCGATCTCGGCGAAGGACTTGCGGTCGCAGTCGCGCACCACCGGAACCATCAGGCCGGACGGCGTGCTGACCGCCATGCCGATGTTGTAGTAGTGCTTGTAGACGAGCTCGTCGCCCTCGATCTGGCCATTGACCGCCGGCACCGCCTTCAGCGCGTTGACCACCGCCTTGGTGAAGAAGGACATGAAGCCGAGGCGCACGCCGTGCTTCTTCTCGAAGGACTCGCGGTAGCGCGCGCGCAGGGCCATGACCGCGGTCATGTCGGCCTCGTTGAAGGTGGTGAGGATGGCCGCGGTGTTCTGCGCCTCCTTCAGCCGCTCGGCGATGGTGCGCCGCAGCCGGGTCATCTTGACTCGCTCCTCGCGCGGCGCGCCGCCATCGGCGGGCGCGGCCGGCGCCTTGGCGGCGGGAGCAGAGGCGGCGACAGGAGCAGCGGCAGCGGCTGGCACGGCCGGAGGCGCGCCGAGCGGCGCCAGCTTGCCGGCCATGAAGTCGAGCACGTCTTCCTTGGTGATCCGGCCGTCCTTGCCGCGCCCCGGAATGCTGTCAGCCTCGAGCCGGTTGTCGGCGATCAGCTTGCGCACGGCGGGCGAGAGCGCATCGTGGGCTGGGCCCGCCGCGGGTCCCGCGCTCGAGCCGAGGAAGGCCAGGAGATCGCCCCGGCCGATCTTGCCCCCGGGCGCGCCGCGCGAAACCGCGCTCGGATCGAGCGCGATCGGAGCGCTGACGGGGGCCGCAGCCGGCACGGGCACAGCGGCTGGCGCAGGCGCGGGTGTAGGTGAAGCCGTGGGGGGTACTGCAGGCGTCGGCGCGGGCGCTGAACTTACCGGTGCCACAGCGCCGCTTGCGCCGGCGGCGAAGACGGCCAGGACGGCGCCGACCTCGACCGTGGCGCCAGGCTCGGCGCGGATCTCCTGAAGCGCGCCGGCGGCCGGCGCGTTGACCTCGAGCGTGACCTTGTCGGTCTCGAGCTCGACCAGCGGCTCGTCCGCTGCCACGGCCTCGCCCGGCTGCTTGAGCCATTGCGCGACGGTGGCCTCGGTCACGGACTCGCCCAGGGTCGGCACGACCAGATCCATCGGTTCGCCTGCGGCCGGCGCGGCAGCGGGCGGGGCAGCCGGCGCAGGCTTGGCAGGCGGCGGGGCTGGCGCCGACTCCACAGCCGGTGCAGGCGCAGCGGCGGCGGCGCCATTTCCGTCGCCGATGCGGCCCAAGACGGCCCCGACCTCGACGTTCTCGCCCTCGTCGACCACGATCTCCGAAAGCACCCCGGCGGCGGTGGCATTGACCTCCAAGGTGACCTTGTCGGTCTCCAGCTCGACCAGGGGCTCGTCGACGGCCACCGCC
>JAKSDN010000997.1 GCA_022360075.1 Kiloniellales bacterium
ATCGGGCCGATCATCCCGCCCTCGACCATCGCCGTGCTCTATGCCGCCATCATGGGCGTGTCGGTCGGCGGCATGTTCGTGGCGGCGATCATCCCCGGCCTGCTGATCGGCCTGTCCGACATGATCGTGGTCTATCTGATCGCCCGGCGGCGCGGCTACGGCGTATCGAGCGAGACTGTCGACCGCGGCAAGTTCCTGCGCAGCTTCCGCGACGCGGTGCTCGCCATCGTCATGCCGGTGATCATCATCGGCGGCATGCTGGGCGGCATCTTCACGCCGACCGAGGCCGCGGCGGTGGCGGTGCTTTACGCGCTCATGGTCGGCATCCTCGTGCTGCGCGGCCTCGGCCCGCGGGATTTCGTGACGACCCTGCGCTTGTCCGCGCTCGACACGGCGCGGCTGCTGATCATCATCGGCGCGGCCGCCTCGGTGAGCTGGATCTTCGCCATCGAGAACGTGCCGCTGCACGTGGCCGCGCTCTTCGAGCCGCTCGCCGCTCACCCCCTGCTGCTGGTGCTCTGCATCAACTTCTTCTTCCTGTTCCTCGGCACCTGGCTCGACCCGGCGGCCAGCATCATCCTCTTCGCGCCGATCGTCGGGCCGATGGCAATCGAGATGGGCCTGCACCCGCTGCAGTTCGGCGTCATGATGATCGTCAACGCCAACATCGGCTACGTCACCCCGCCGATCGGCAACGTGCTCTTCGCGGTCTCCAAGATCGCGAACGTCTCGACCTGGGCCTTGGCGCGCGAGCTGGCGCCCTTCATCGTGGTCAACGCCCTGATCACGCTGGCCGTCGGGCTGTTGCCCGAGCTGTCCCTCTGGCTGCCCCGCCTGTTCGGCCTGACCTGACCCACTTGGCCTGAAAGGAGCTTTCATGCCCACCAAGAGTCCCGAGACCGAGCCGGACAGGGCCCTCGCGGAGCTGGCCGCCGGGCTGTCGGGCCGTCTCTTGGTCGTGACCGGGGCGGCCGGCGGCATCGCCCGCCCGCTGGTGCTGGCGGCGGCCGAGGCCGGGGCGCGGCTTATCCTGATCGACGTGGCCGAGGCGGGACTCGACGCGTTGATCGCGGCGCTGCCGGACGGCGCCGAGACCCACAAGGTTGTCTCCGCCTGCGCCGACGAGGCGGCCAGCGCCGATGCGCTGGCGGCGGCCGAAGGGCCGCTCTGGGCCGTCATCCATCTCGCCGGCATCTTCGAGCCGGCCTCGATCGAGCCGGGCTCGATGGAGAGCTATCGCCGGACGCTCGCCGCGAACATGGACTCGGCCTATGCCCTGGCCATCGCCGCCGCGCCGCGCATGACCGATTCCGCGGGCGGGCGCTTCGTCTTCGCCAGCTCCCTCGCCTTCACCCGCGGCTCGGCCGACCACGTGCCCTATGCCATGGCCAAGGGCGGCCTGGTCGGGCTGACCCGCTCGCTCGCCCGGCACCTGGGGCCGCGCGGGATCACCGTCAACGCGCTCGCGCCGGGGATCATCGACACGCCGATGCCCGGCAAGCTGATCGCCGCGC
This sequence comes from Kiloniellales bacterium, assembly GCA_022360075.1. The sequence continues at coordinate 1,515 of JAKSDN010000997.1, forward strand.
GTGGCGACGAGTTGCTCAAGATGATCCCCCTCGCCCGCTTCGGCACCCCGGCCGAGACCGCTGCGCTCGCCCTCTTCCTGATCAGCCGGCACGCGAGCTACATCACCGGCCAGACCATCGCGGTCGACGGCGGCTTCTCGAACCGCTGACGAGGCCAGGCCGGCGCGGTCCGCCACCGAGGCCGCCCCTAGCCGGGCGAAGAAGCCGCCGAAAACTATACACTGTCCCCGGAATTTCAATTTAGGCTTCGGCGCAGTAGGTTTGATAGAGGAACTCCATCAGCGAGCGGATATCGCCGCGGGCCAGCGAATAGTAGATGGTCTGGCCGTCACGGCGGGTCTTGACCAAGCCGTCCTTGCGCAGCAACGCGAGCTGTTGCGACATCGCCTGCTCGCGAACGTTGATCGCCCTGGCAAGCGCGCCGACCGAGCTCTCCGCCTCGACCAACTGGCAGAGCACCATCAGCCGGTTCTTGTTGGACAGGACCTTCATCAGCTCGCTGACCTTTTCGGCCGTCGCTTCCATCTTTTTTAAGTTCATCTTTGCATACCTTCGCTTATATGATTATATATATCCTCTGATCCGATGGCGTTCAAACGAAGAAGGCGATGGACGGCTACGCCCTCTCGTGGCCGATCGATCGAAACCCGAAACCGACCGTCAAGCTGGGTGAATGACATGAGAACCCCCTCTCTCGCATTGATCGCGGCGGCGGCGATTGCCCTGCCGATTTCCGCCGGCGCGGCACCCGAGCCGCAGGCCCCCGAGAAGCAGACCCCTTGGCATCTCTATCTCGACGCCAAGGAAGCCTACGAGATGAAAACGGCGAAGGGCGACCATATCCTGTTCGTCGATGTCCGTGAGCCCATCGAGATCATGTTCACCGGCTTTACCGACGTCGTCGATGTCAACGTGCCGTTTCTGCTCGCCGACCGCGGCAAATGGCACCCGACGAAGCCGAACTTCGCGATGGAGAAGAACCCCGATTTCGAGCCGGGAATCGCGCGGGCGCTCGCGGCACGCGGCCTCACGAAGGAGACGCCCGTGATCCTCATGTGCCGCTCCGGCGGCGCGCGCGGCGCGCCTTCGGCCAGGGCGCTGTGGGGCAAGGGTTACAAAGAGGTCTACGTCGTCGTCGACGGCTTCGAGGGCGGCACGATCAAGGAAGGCCCGCAAAAGAACTGGCGCCTGAAGGAAGGCTGGAAGAACGCCGGGCTGCCGTGGAGCTACAAGCTCAACAAAGAGAAGATGTACTTCGTCGACTAGCCGACACAATCCGCGACCCCGCCGTCCCGACCACCCGTCGGACCGAACCGTCCCTCGACGATCTCCCGCGATCGAAGGAGAAATCCCCATGAGACGCATGCTGCTTGCCGCCGCTCTGACATGCCTTGCCGCCCTCGGCCTTGGCCCCGCTGTCGCCGCCGAGAAACCGAACCTCTTCGTCGTCGTCACCTCGCCCGAGCCGCAAACGCAGGGCATGGCGATGGTCCTCTCCATACAAGCCCTCCAGCAGGGCGCCCGAGTGGACATGCTCCTCTGCGGCCCCGGCGGCGACATCGCCTTGAAGGACGCCCCGCAGACGGTCTTGAAACCGCGCGGCGTGACGCCGCAGGGCATGCTCACGAAGCTGATCGGCATGGGCCTGAAGCCGCAAGTCTGCGCGCTCTACCTACCGAACAACGGCATGGCGCCCGAGGACCTGATCGAAGGCGTCGGCGTGGCCAAGCCGCCGGCGATCGCCGCGACGATTCTGGCCGAGGACACACGGCTGTTCACTTTCTAACGCCACGGGCCTGACATGCGCGAGAACGAGATCCGGAATCGAGAGGATTGTCGCGCCGAGGAACGCCGCTGCGCACGACGGCACAATCCTCCGCACTCAGCTCGGAATGGCGCGCGGCCGCCGAAGCGTCACGAGGACGACAGGTCCTTTTTGCGGCCGATCACGTCGAACAAGGCGCCTTCTCGGGCAATGGTGCCGATCCAGGACGCCTGGGTGACGAACCTCTGGTAACGCGTCCCGGGCTCCGTCGGCGCAAAGAGCCCCGCCGAGTCTTCACCATCCGTGCCGAGGATAGGCGGGGAGCAGTTCAGGTACTCGACATCGTTCTCTTGGAACCAGCCTAGAACTTCGTCGATCGAATGCCAGGTCTCGTGTGGATTGTAGTACTGGTCCTTGATCCAAATCTCCGCCTTGCGGGCATCGCGGATTTGCTTGCGAACCACGTAGTCGATTCTCGGGCCCGCCAGGCGGATGACGCGGGCGCGCAGCCACGTCATGACGCGCGCGTAGCTGTTGTACAGCCCCACCATGACGATGCCCCCTGGCTTGGCCTTCCTCACGATATGGGCGAAAGCCCGGCCCGGATCGAAAGTGTGATGGAGCACGCCATGTGAGATCACCACGTCGAACGCGTTGTCCTTCACCGCCAGGTCGAAGATGTTCATTTGAGCGAAACTGCTGCGGGCCAAGTCGTTGTGGAGCTTGTGTTGAATTGCAAGCCTCAGGCTGGCCAGCGACATATCGATACCCAGCACGTGGTTGTTGTTGAGCTGCAGGTAATGGCTGAGCTGGCCGGTGCCGCAACCGCATTCCAGCACCAGCTTGTTGAAGCCGATCGCCTTTAGCAGCTCAGTGGAGAAGGAGTTGCGGCTGCCCTTGTTGACCAGTTCCCCGAATTCCTCGAGCCCTTCGTAGCTCGGAAAGGGGTTCTCCTCGTAGAATGACTTGACCCGCGCGGTGACGGCCTCGCCTTCTCCTTCGAGGGGCTGATAGAGCGAGGGAACGCCTTCGACAAAGGGAAAGAGCGCGCCGTTCTGCCGGCACCGGAAGCCGTCGTGGGCTAGCTCCAGATCGGTCTCATCGCCGCCGCCGGGGGCCTTCAGGCATGCCACAAGCCTCTCGGTGAACATAGGCGTTGCCGTCTTCGGCCGCGGGGCGAGCGACACTACTGCTCTTCCTTCAGGAGGATCAGGTCTTCGAGGACGAGTACATCCATTTCCGTGGCCATGAAGCAGCGGTAGGCGTCCTCCGGCGTGCAGACGATCGGCTCGTCACGGACATTGAAGCTCGTGTTCACGAGAACGCTGCAACCCGTGTGGGCCTTGAACGCCTTCAACAAGCGGTGAAACCTCGGATTGGTGTCCGCATGCACGGTTTGGACGCGCGCCGAGTAATCCACATGGGTGATGGCCGGAACCTCGCTCCGCACCGCATGCAGCATGTCCAGGCCCTGGAGCGCCCGCTCATCGTCTGCCAACGCGCGGCGGCGCTCATCGCTCACCGGTGCGACGAGCAGCATGTAGGGACTGTCGAGCTCCAGCTCGAAGTAGTCGGGCAAGTCCTCGCGAAGCACCGCCGGGGCGAAGGGCCGGAAGCTCTCGCGGTACTTGATCTTGAGATTGAGGACGCGCTGCATGCGTGGTGAGCGTGGATCGCCGAGGATGGATCGATTGCCGAGCGCCCGTGGCCCGAACTCCATGCGTCCTTGGAACCAGCCGACGACTTTCTCTTCGGCAAGCGCGCGCGACACCACGTTATCAAGCTCCGCCTCCGCCAAGCATTGGTAGACTGCGCCAAACCCGTCGAGGGCGGCGACGATTCGCTCTCGGTCGAATGCCGGGCCCAGATAGGCTCCGTTCATGCCGTCGCGTACACCGTTGGGGGGTCGGCGTTCGAGGCCACCGACCTCATGCGAAATCGCCTGAGCCACGCCCAACGATGCACCGGCATCACCGGCGGCCGGTTGAATCCAGATGTTCTCGAACGGTCCCTTGCGCAGGATCTGGCCGTTGCACACGCAGTTGAGGGCGACACCACCGGCCATGCAGAGATTTCTTTGCCCGGTCTCAGCGTAAAGGCCTTCGCAGAGCCGGAGCATCAGCTCTTCCGTCACCAACTGAACCGAACGCGCCAGATCCATGTCACGCTGGATCAAAGGCTCCGCCGGAGCGCGCGGCGGCCCGCCGAACAAGCGGTGAAAGCCGCCATTGGTCATGGTCAAACCGGTGCAGTAGTTGAAGTACTCCATGTTCAAACGGAAGGAGCCATCCTGCTTCACGTCGATCAAGTTGTCGCGGATGAGATCGGCGAACCTCGGCTCGCCATAGGGCGCCAAGCCCATGACCTTGTATTCGCCG
>JAKSDN010000145.1 GCA_022360075.1 Kiloniellales bacterium
CGCTACGTCGTGCTCGCCAATGAGACCGGGCTGGCGCCGGCCTATGCGGCGAGCGTCGACGCCGCCGCCCATGTCGGCGACCGGCAGGTGCGCAACCGCGGGACGATTGGTGGCAGTGTCTGCTGGAATTATCTGGCCGCCTGCATGCCGGCGGTCGTGCTCGGCCTCGGCGCCAAGATGAATCTGATGTCGAACGGCGGCAGCGAGCGGGCGCTCTCGGCCGACGACTTCATCGGCGCGCCGCTCGAGACCGCGCGCGAGGACGGGGAGCTGCTGGTCTCTCTGGAGCTGCCCAAGCCGCCGGCCGGCGCCGGCAGCGCCTACAAGAAATGGGCGCTCTTGACCGATGGCCTGCCGGTGATCGGGGCCTGCGTCTACGTCGAGACGGACGGCGGGAAGTGCACGAAGGCGCGGGTCGCCTTCGGCGGCTTGGCCTCTGGGCCGAAGCGCTCGGCGGCGGCCGAGGGCAAGCTGGTCGGCTGCGCGGCCGGCGATGGCGAAGCGATCGCCGCGGCCATGACAGCGGCGGCCGGCGAGTTGGAGACCCAGGGCGATCTCTGGGCCGATCCGGCCTACCGCAAGCACCTCATCGTCACGCTGGGCGCCGAGATGGCGGCCACCGCGTTCGGCCGTGCGGCCGGCTGATCCGCGCAGGTCCGACCAGGGAGGCAATCCATGAGCACCAAGAAAGTCACCATCACGATCAACGGCGAGAGCTTCGAAGAAGACGTGCCGATCCGCATGCTGCTGAGCGATTTCATCCGCGACCGTGCTGGCCTCACCGGCACCCACATCGGCTGCACCTACGAGGGCGTGTGCGGCGCCTGTACGGTCCAGCTCGACGGCGAGGCGGTGAAGAGCTGCCTGGTCCTCGCCGTGCAGGCCGACGGCCACGCCGTGACCACCGTCGAGGGTCTCGCCACCAACGGCGAGCTCGGCTCGATCCAGAAGGCCTTCAACGAGCATCACGCGTTGCAGTGCGGCTACTGCACGCCCGGCATTCTCATGAACATGGCGGAGTTCATCGAGAAGCACCCCAATCCCAGCGACGATGACATTCGCCACGCGCTCGTCGGCAACCTCTGCCGCTGCACGGGCTACGTCCACATCGTCGACGCCGTTCGCGACGCCGCAAAGAAGGCGGCCGCCGAGTAGGCGCCGCGTCACGCGGGGCAGGGAACACGCGATCCTAGGGAGCGAAGAATGAGCAACACCAACATCGCAAGCGGCGCGGACGGCTGGTTCGGCGCCAAGTTCAGCCGGAAAGAGGATCACCGCCTGATCACGGGGCGCGGCCGCTACATCGCCGACATCGATGCGCCCGGCATGCTGCACCTGATCTTCGTGCGCAGCCAGGTCGCCCACGCCAAGATCAAGTCGATCGACACCAGCAAGGCCAAGGCCATGCCGGGCGTCGTCGCGGTGATCACCGGCGACGACATCAAGGACGAGATCGAGGCGCTGCCGCAGGCCGTGGTCGTGCCGAACATGCCGGCCAAGTACCCCAAGCACTGGCCGCTCGCCGTCGGCAAGGTGCGCTTCCACGGCGACGCGCTGGCCGCCGTCGTCGCGCGCGACCACTATGTGGCCGAGGACGCGGCGGAATCGATCGAGGTCGAGTACGACGAGCTGCCCTACGTAGGCGATCCCGAGAAGGCCTTGGAGCCCGGCTCGCCGATCGTGCACGAAGGCTGGGACGACAACCTGATCTTCGAGATGACCTTCACTGGCGGTGCGACGGCGGAGGAGCAGGCTGAGAACGACAAGAAAGTTCAAGCGGTCTTCGATTCCGCGGACGTCGTGATCAAGCAGCGCTTTCGCTGCCACCGCTGCGGCGTGACGCCCATGGAGACCCGCGGCGCGCTCTGCCTGTGGGACGATTCCGACGGTCTGTTCGCCTACGTCACGACCCAGCGA
>JAKSDN010000533.1 GCA_022360075.1 Kiloniellales bacterium
AGACCCGCCGCCCGGGCGAACTTCACGACGTCGGTCAGCATGGCCTCGCGCGTGCCGGCGCGGGCGAGACGGATCATCATGGCCAACTTGAAGAGCGATAGGTTAACCGCCGGCAGGAGCAGGTGAGACAGGCCGTTGGCCGTCACGAAGCTCCAGGGCACGCCAAAGAGAAGCACGGTCTCGCCGCGTCCGCCCGCCGGCAGCCAGCCGAGCGACACGGCCAAGGTCAGGATCAGGATCAGCCCGACCCAGAACGTCGGCACCGAGAAGCCCAGGATCGAGACCGCCATGATGGTCCGCGCCAAGACGCCGTCCGGCCGATAGCCGGCGTAGATCCCGAGCGGAATGCCCAGCAGCGTCGCCCCCAGGACGGCGGCGAAGGCGAGCTCGATCGAGGCCGGCAGGCGGCTCAGGATCAGCTCCAGCACCGGCATGTTGTAGATGAAGGAGCGGCCGAAATCGCCCTGCGTCAGGTTGCCGAGGAAGACGAAGTACTGCTCCCACAGCGGCCGGTCGAGACCGAAGCGGGCGATGGTCTCGGCGCGGATGTCCTGCGGCGCCTCGGGCGGGATCAGCACCTCGATCGGGTTGCCGATGGCATAGACCCCGACGAAGACGATCACCGACATGACCAGCATGACGGCCACCGCCTGCAGGCAGCGCTGAATGACGAAGCCTAGCATGGGTGCTTCGACGCGCTACAGAGCTGAGGACGTACGGGAGGTGGAGCCCCAAAATGAAAACCGTGAGAAGGCAGCAAGGAGCGCTGGAAGACCACCCTGCGTCCTTCGAGACGCCCGCTTCGCGGGCTCCTCAGGATGAGGTCTTCTCTTAATGCCATCCTCGATTTACCTCATCCTGAGGAGCGCCCTTCGGGGCGCGTCTCGAAGGACGCACTACGGAAGTGCAGGTCCACCATAAGAGCGATCTCAAGCCGAGCAAACCTCTGATCGGCCAGGCCCCAGCCCCACCCATGAACAAAGCCCCGGATGCCGGCGGCACCCGAGGCTTTGTCCGCAAGTCCAGCGCTGGCTAGTTCGCCGGTCGGATGAAGAAGGCCAGCGTGTCCTCGTCGACCCGCGGCTCCATGGCGATCTTGCCCTTGGTGCCGGCCCAGACCGTCTGCAAGACCACGATCGGGATGTAGACGCGGTCCGCCATGGTGAGCTCCATCGCCTTTTCGAAGTGAGCCCGCCGCTGGGAGTCGTCCAACGTCTTGGCGCCGGCCTGAAGCGCCTCGTCGACCGCCGGGTTGTGATAGGCGACGCGGTTGAAGGCGCCCATCTTGACCTCGGGGTCGTTGGAGTGCGCGAGCGAGCCCAGCGTGTAGGAGGCCTCGCCGGTCAGCGTGCCCCAGCCGTTCATGAAGACCGAGTACTCCAGACGCGACTGAGCCGGGAAGTAGACGGTGCGGCTGATCGCGTTCACGTTGGTCTTGATGCCGACCTGGGTGAACATCTGGCCGAGACCCTGGCAGATCGC
>JAKSDN010000255.1 GCA_022360075.1 Kiloniellales bacterium
CTCTCCGTCGATCTGACCCAGCCCACCTTGCTCGAAGCCGTTGCCGAGGCGCTGAAGCTCGACATCACGGCGCAGGAGTCTCTCTTGGCCGCCTTGGACCACAAGGATACGGCCGCAGTGTCAGCGCTTGCCGGAGAGAACGCGGCGCTCTTCGGCGCCCTGCTCGGGGCGGCCGGGCCTGCCGACAAGGCACTCGAGGCCCTTGCGTCGATCGCCGTGCCGGCGCCGGCGGCCGGCGAGCTCGCGCGCTTGGCCAGGGTTGCCGGACTCCTCCGCGAGGCGGCGCCCGAGCTGATCGTGACCCTGGACCCGCTGGAGCGGCGTGGCTTCGAGTATCAAACCGGCGTCAGCTTCACCCTTTTCGCCCGCGGCGTGCGCGGCGAGCTCGGCCGCGGCGGCCGCTATGCCTCGGCGCTGCCAAGCGGCGGTGCGGAGTCTTCGACCGGCTTTTCGCTCTATATGGACACGGTGTTGCGCGCCCTGCCGCCGGCGCGGATGCCGGCCCGGGTCTATCTCGCGCACGGCTGGGCACGGGCCCAGGCCAAGTCCCTGCATGCCGAGGGCTGGGTGACCGTCGCCGGGCTCGAAGCGGTTGCGGACCCGACTGCCGAGGCGCGCCGTCTCGGCTGCAGTCACGTGTTGAGCCAGGGCCGAATCGAGCCATTGGAGGAGTAAGCAGCGATGGCGAACGTCGCGGTCGTCGGGTCGCAGTGGGGCGACGAGGGAAAGGGCAAGATCGTCGATTGGTTGTCGGAGCGTGCCGACGTTGTCGTGCGCTTCCAGGGCGGGCACAACGCCGGCCATACCTTGGTGGTCGGCGAGAAGACCTACAAGCTCTCCCTGCTGCCCTCGGGCGTCGTGCGGCCCGACAAGGTCTCGATCATCGGCAACGGCGTCGTGGTCGATCCCTGGGCCCTGGTGGAGGAGATCGCTCGGCTGAAGGAACTCGGCCTGTCGGTGACGCCCGGCAACCTCAAGGTCGCGGAGAACGCGGCGCTGATCCTGCCGCTGCATGCCGCCGTCGACCGCGCCCGCGAGGCCGCCCGGGGGGATGCGAAGATCGGCACGACGGGGCGCGGCATCGGTCCGGCCTACGAGGACAAGGTCGGGCGCCGTGCCGTCCGCGTATGCGACCTCGCCGACGAGCGGCTCCTGGCCGAACGCGTTGACGCTTTGCTGCTGCATCACAACGCGCTGCTCCGGGGCCTCGGCCAGCCCGCATTCGATCGCCGCGAGCTGATCGAAGGCCTGGTCTCCGTCGCGCCGCAGATCCTGCCCTTTGCCGACTCGGTCTGGCAGCGCCTGGAAGAGGCGCGGCGTCGGGGCAAGCGTATCCTGTTCGAGGGTGCCCAGGGCGCGATGCTCGACGTCGATCACGGAACCTATCCTTTCGTCACCTCCTCGAACACCCTGGCCGGGCAGGCTTCGGCGGGCAGTGGCATGGGCTATTCCGGCATCGGCTACGCGCTTGGGATCACGAAGGCCTACACCACCCGTGTCGGCTCAGGCCCCTTTCCGAGCGAGCTGCACGACGAGATCGGCGAGCGCCTGGGCGAGCGCGGCCGGGAGTTCGGCACGGTGACCGGCCGCCGGCGCCGTTGCGGCTGGTTCGACGCCGTCATGGTCCGCCAGGCGGTCAAGATCGGCGGCATCGACGGCATCGCGCTGACCAAGCTGGACGTGCTCGACGGCTTGGACGAGCTCAAGGTTTGCGTGGGCTACCGGATCGGCGGCGAGTCCTATCGCTACCTGCCGGCCTCCGCCGCGCTGCAAGCCGAGGTCGAGCCGGTCTACGAGAGTCTGGACGGCTGGCAGGACAGCACGCAAGGCGCGCGCTCCTGGGCCGAGCTTCCGGCAACGGCGGTGAAGTACATCCGCCGGGTGGAGGAGCTGATCGAGGCGCCGGTGGCACTGCTCTCGACCAGCCCGCAGCGCGACGACACGATCCTGGTGCGCGATCCCTTCGCCGATTAGGTCAGGTCGCCGGCCGTACTTCTCCCGCTGGGAATTCGTTAACCATCTCTTTGCGCTCTCTGAAATAAGACTTGGTAGCGCTGGCGCGCACGGTCGCCGCAACGGCGTGCCGGCGCGCCTTGGGAGAGAGCCAAGACGCAACCTTCGATGAGCGAGCAGCCCGAGGACCATCGCGGCGCGCCGGCCGAGGTCGACGGCGCGGTCGTCTTGAACAAGCGTTATCCCGTCGTGCCGGACGCGCGTCTGGCGGACCTGGACGCGCCGACGGCGCGCGCCTTCGCCGCGCGCGACCTGCGCAGTCCGGAGCGCTCGCTCTTCGCCCTGATCTGCGATCGCCGCCTGCCACCGCGGACCGACGTCATCAAGAGCCTCTCGCCGATCGAAATCGCGAGCATCGTTCGTCCGCTAGACCACGGTATCTTGGCCTGGCCGCCGGCCGGAGGACAGGAGCACTACGTCGTTCTGTTCGAGAAGCCGGGCGGTGGGCGGGTCTTCGCGGCCGGCGCCGGACCTGAAAAGCCGATGCGCGAGGACGAGCTGATACGCGGCATCATGCGGCCGCTCGTCCAGTCCTTGATGGACCTGCATGGGCGGAACCTGCCGCATCGCGCCGTCCGAGCTGACAATCTCTTCTTCGCCGACCCCAACCGCGAAGCCGTCATTCTCGGCGAATGTGTGAGCGGGCAACCCGGTTTCTCTCAGCCCGCCATCTACGAGCCGATCGACTTGGCGATGGCCAATCCCGCTGGCCGCGGGCAGGGCAACCTCAGCGACGATATCTATGCGTTCGGCGTCTTGCTGGTCACGCTGCTCCACGGTGGCGACCCTTGTGCGGGGCAGTCGGAACAGGAAGTCGTCGCGGCGAAGCTCACCCGCGGCTCCTACGCGGCTCTGGTCAGCAAGGCCAGGGCCTCGCTCAATCTCATGGAGCCGCTGCGCGGCATGCTGTGCGACGATCCCCGCGAGCGCTGGTCGGCGCAGGATCTCTTCATGTGGCTGAACGGCCGGCAGCAGACGCCGAAGCAGCAGGTGATCCCGCAGAAGGTCGCCTGGCCCTTGGAGTTCGGCGGCGAGACGCACAACAATTTGAGGGTCCTGGCCGATGCCATGGCCCGCGACTGGCCGGGCGCGACCGAGACGATTCGCAGCCCGCGATTCGCGGATTGGCTCTCGCATGTCGCGAACAACGAGAAGGCCGGCACGCCAATGCTCCGTCGGGTTCTCGACAGCCTCTCCGGCAGAGCCCAGAGCGCGCGGGCGACGGATGAGCTCACCGCGCGCGCCGTGATCGCGCTCGATCCGCCGGCCCCGCTCCGATACAAGGGCTTCGCGGCGGTCCC
>JAKSDN010000344.1 GCA_022360075.1 Kiloniellales bacterium
GGCTATCGATCTTCTACAGGGCGGTCATACAAGGCGTTTGGGGCGTCGAAGGCCTGACCTATAGCGACGAAGTAGAGACGATCTTCTTTATCGGCGACGCCGTCATCACGCAGACTCAGATCATCATCTGCTGCGTGTCCTCCACAGCCATGGCGATCTTCTACGTCCTGCTCCATCACACGCAGCTCGGCCGTGCCATGCGGGCCATGTCGGACAACATGGAGCTGGCGAAGGCCCGCGGTATCGCGGTGGAAAGGACGATCCGCTGGATCTGGTTCATCGTCGGCGCCTATGCGGCGCTCGGTGGCACGCTGATCGCCATGGACACCCAGCTAACCCCGGAAATGGGGCTGCATATCATCCTGATCGTCTTCGCCGCCACGATCCTGGGCGGAATCGGCAATGTTTATGGAGCCGTGATCGGCTCCTTCATCATCGCCTTTCTGGAGAACGCCGTTCTCACCATCGACTGGGGTTTTCTGCTGGCGCCGTTCGGCTTGGACAGCTCGCTCTTCCTGCCCAGCGGCTACAAGTTCGCGGTCTCCTTCGTCGCGCTGATCATCATCCTCATCATCATGCCCAAGGGCATCATGAAAGGCTCGGAAGGGGACTGACGCGATGATCGAACTCGCCCTCTTCCTCGGCACCATCATCGGCATCTACGCCATCATGGCGTTGGCATTGAACCTGCAGTACGGATTTTCGGGCCTGCTCAACTTCGGGCTGGTCGCTTTCTTCGCGATCGGGGCCTATGGCTCGGCGCTGTTGTCGTTGAACGGCGTGCCGATCCTGGTGTCGGTCGCGCTGGCCGTGCTGATCTCGACCCTGGCCGGGGCGCTGATCGCCATCCCGACAATGAAGCTCTCGGTGCATTACTGGGCGATCGTGACGATCTCAATCGCCGAGCTGGTCCGGGTCGTCATTCAGAACGAGGAATGGGCTACGGGCGGCACCTTCGGTCTTGGCGATATTCCACAGCCGCTGGTCGGAACGGTCCCGTCCGAATGGTATCCCACCTTCTTCTTTGCGCTGACGCTGCTGCTGCTGCTGGTGTGCTTCGCCATCTGCCGTTCCCTGGTTGCCTCGCCTTACGGGCGGGTGATCAAGGCGATCCGCGAGGATGAGGACTACGCCGCGTCGTTGGGTAAGGACGTCCCCTCGTTCAAGCTGCGCACCATGGCGCTTGGCGCAGGGCTGACGGGTCTGGCGGGCGCGCTCTACGCCCATTTCACCACCTATCTCAACCCCGCGGCTTTCGAACCGATCGTCACTTTCATCATCTGGGCCGCCGTGATCATGGGCGGCAAGGGCAATCTCAAGGGCGGCATTCTGGGAGCTGTCGTCATTGTCCTGCTGTACAACAGCACGCGCTTCGTCGGCGATTACGTGGACCTGTCGGCGCAAACGATCGCCAGCATCAGACTGGCTTTGATCGGTCTTCTCATCACGGCGATCGTCGTGGTCCGGCCGAACGGCATCATGCCGGAACAGAAGAAGGTGTTCTGAGGTGGCCGAGCGGCGCGTTGTCGAGGTGACCGGTCTTTCGAAGACTTTCAGCGGCGTCAGGGCGTTGCAAGATGTCGATTTGACCGTCAATGAGGGCCAGATCGTGGGTCTGATCGGTCCCAACGGATCGGGAAAATCCACCGCCCTCAACTGCATCTCGGGTTTCATCAAACCCGACCGCGGCATGGTCAAGTTCAAAGGCCGTGACGTCACCGGTCACAGCCCGGCAAGCGTCGCCAATCAGGGCATGATGCGCACCTTCCAGATCACCAGGCTGGCGCGCCGCATGACCCTGCTCGAAAATATGCTGCTGGCCGCGCAAACCGCTCATGATGAAAGCCTGTCATCGGCCCTGTTTTTGGGGGCCCGCTTTGCAAGGCGTCAACCCGGCCTGCTTGAACGCGCCCGGGAGCTGCTCGCTAGCGTGAAACTGTCCCACTTGGAGAACGACCATGCGCAGGTGCTCTCAGGTGGGCAGCAAAGACTGCTTTCGATAGCGCTGGTTCTGATCCGTGATCCGGACGTGATCCTGCTGGATGAACCGGCGGCGGGGGTCCATCCCGAGCTGGTGGAACAGTTCATCCACATGATCGGCAATATCCGCAAGGAAACCGGGAAGTCTTTCCTGATCATCGAGCACAACATGCACTTCATCAGCAATGTCTGTGACGAAGTCGTGGTGCTGGACGCGGGCATGAATCTGGCCACGGGCACGCCGGATATGATCCACAACGATCCGAAGGTTCTCGAGGTTTACCTTGGAAAACAGCAGCGCACTGCTTGACGTCTCCGGCCTGGAGGCGGGCTACGGATCGCTCGAGATCCTGCATGGCATCGACCTCCATGTGCAGGTGGGCGAGATCGTGTCGATCATCGGCCCCAATGGCTGTGGCAAATCCACGGTCCTGCGCACGATCATGGGTCTGACCGACTGGTCTCGTGGCGAGGTCTCCTTCGGCGCGCAGAACGTGCGCGGACTGGACACGAGCCAGATCGTCTCGGCCGGCATCGGGTACGTGCCTCAGCTTGCCAATGTCTTCTCGGCCATGTCGGTGGCGGAAAACCTGCAATTGGGTGGCTACCTTCTGAGTGCCAAAGAGCGCGCGCTCCAGATCGAAGGAATGCTGGATCTGTTCCCCAAGTTCAAGGAACGCCGCAGCCAGGCCGCAGGCACCATGAGCGGCGGTGAACGCCAGACGCTCGCCCTGGCCATGGCGCTCATGACCTCGCCCAAACTGGTGTTGCTGGATGAGCCGTCGGCCGGCCTGTCACCGCTCGCGACCGAGGAGATGTATGAGAGCATCATCCGCCTGCCTCGGACTTTGAACGCCGCCGTGCTGATCGTCGAGCAAGACGTTCATGGTGTTCTGGACGTTTCCAAAAGGACTTACGTCATGAGCATGGGACGCAATGATTTCGACGCGCCATCCGATACGATCTGGGACGATGAGCGCGTTCGGCTGGCCTACCTTGGCAACATAAAGGACGACTGATCGCGAACACCGGCTCGATGACGTTGGTGCCATCAGCAAGATCCGGCCGGACGAGAGGACAAGACCATGAACATTCCCTACTTTTCCGAGCCGGAGGTCGCCAAGTACCTCGACTATGCCTCGCTCATCGAGCTGATGGAAAAGGCCATGATCGAGGCCTCGGAGGGAAACGTCATTCAACCCATTCGGCAGATGCTGCCAGTCGAAGAGAATCAGCGTTATCTCGCCGTTATGCCGGTTGCCGCTTCCGACGGCATGGGCGCCAAGCTGGTGGCGTTCTATCCCAAGAACGCGAACACCCAATATCACACGCACATGGGCGTCATAGCGCTTTTCGATACGCAGACGGGACAGCCCTTGGCGTTCATGGATGGCCGTCTGATCACCGAAATGCGCACGGCGGCCAATTCGGCGGCCTTAACCAGGTATGTCGCGCCGGAGAACAGCAAATCGCTCGCCATCGTTGGCAGCGGCGTTCAAGGGCGCGCTCACGTCGCTGCGCTCTCCGTTCTTTATGACTTCGACGAGCTCACCGTATGGAGCCGGACCGAGGAGAACGCGCGCGCCTTCGCGGACTCCCACAATGCCCGCTATACGGCGACGATCGAAGAGGCCGTCAAGGATGCGGACATCGTCGTCACGTCAACCAACTCACAGGTGCCTCTCCTGAAAGGGGAGTGGCTGAAACCAGGCTGTCACGTCAACTCGGTGGGCTCGCCGCGTCACGACTGGAGAGAGCTGGATGACGCGGTGATGGCCAACACGGTCATCGTCGATTGCAGGAAGTCCGTGTTGGAGGAGGCCGGCGATATCATCCATTCCAATGCGACGATCCATGCTGAAGCGGGCGAGGTGATGAGCGGGAAGGTCCCGGTCGAGAGGAACGACACGACTGTCTTCAAGTCGGTCGGCATCGCGGTGCAGGACATTGCAACGGCGCGCATGGTGTACGAACGCCACAAGGCGAAATCGCGAGACTAGGAGGAAGCAGAGAGATGAGATCTGCAGACATAGTTTCGATCCGAAACAAACAGTCTATCCTGCTTTTTATCGTGCAACTGGCCGGGAAACCGATTTGAAGGAACCGGACCAGCGTCGGCAAAGAGCCATTCTCGAGATCGAACCGGATCGCCAACGCTCACACGACAAAGCCCCCATGCAGAACCAGCCGTCGTCAGAAAAGTCCGATCCGCCGCCGATACTGGCGCCCTTGTGGCGTCATGCTCTGGAGAGGCCTGACCTCTGTGCCGTGTCCGATGAGTCCGGCGCGCTCTCCTATGCCGAGTTGAGGACGGCCATCGAAGCGCAGATGGATCGCTTCAGGGCGAACGGCATCGTTGCCCGTGACCCGGTTCTCGTGCTGTTTGACGTCTGTGTCGAATCGGTCGTCGCCTATTGGGCGTTGCACGGCATCGGCGCAATCCTCGTGGTGGGCGACCCGACCGGCACGAGGGCCGATATCGACCACTACATCGAGGCGACGGGCGCGCGGCACGTCGTGGCGGGCGCGCGTGCCGATCAACAAGTCCTGTCATCGTCCAAGCTGATCGTGCATCGCCGAACCACGGTCGAAGGCGCTGGCTTCGGCGTTTGGGAGAAGGTCGCGGTCGGCGGTACAAACTCTGCCGCCGAGACCGTGAAACACCGGTCGGAGTGCGGCCTGATCCTCTTCAGCTCAGGCACGACCGGAAAACCGAAGGCCATTGCGCACAGTCGCGAGGCCCTGGTTGCACTACATGAGACCCTGTTGAAGACCTGGAAGCTCTCGCCAACGGATGTGGTTCTCGGCGCATTGCCGTTCCACACGATCTACGGACTGATCTTCAGCGCCGCCTCTACGATTTACGCAGGCGCCACACTGGTTCTCATCGAACGATTTCATCCGGAGCGGGCGCTCCGGTCGATCGAACGACGTGAAGTGACGACAGCCGCTTTCGTGCCCGCGATGATCATCATGATCCTGAACTATGCCGAGAAAGATCGCTTCGATTGCTCGTCCTTGCGCATGGTCTATTCGGCTTCCGCTCCGATCAGCGAGTCGGACATCGAGCGCTTCAGCGATTTCGCCGGCACGACCGTGATCTGCAACTACGGCATGACCGAGATACCCGGCGCTGCCGTCGAGGTCGCCGGGCGTCCGCACCAAGTTGGATCCGCCGGGAGGGTCTCCCCAGGCTTTGAGATCTCAATCCGCGATGAAGGCGGCAAGGTGCTTCCCCTTGGCGAAGTAGGCGAGATCGCAATGCGCGGGCCGAGCCAGATGCTGGAGTATCTTGGCGAGCCCGAGATGACGGCGAAACGCGTGCGCGACGGCTGGATCTACTCCCAGGACAAGGGCCGAATGGATGCGGGCGGCAATGTCTATGTCTTGGGCCGCACGTCCGAGATGATCATTCGCGGTGGGTTGAACATCTCGCCACTGGAGATCGAAAACACGCTGGCGAGCCACGACGCCGTGGTCGACGTTGCCGTCGTCGGTCCGGCGGATGCGGTGCTCGGACAAATCGTCTCCGCCTTCGTGGTGCCACTTGCCGATGTTCCGCGAGACCAACTGAAAGAGCTGCTGAAGCAGCACTGTTCCGACCATCTGGCGCCGCCGAAGGTGCCGGCGGAGTACTTCATCATCGAGGAAATACCGCGCAATGCGGCCGGCAAGATCAGCCGGAAGGAGCTGCTGGCAGCGCGAGACGCGTTGCTGGGCCGGTACTAAGGAGGAAGCTTCAATGGATGGCAGGGTAACGAGCGCCGTAGCCGAAGAGGGAGTTGGCCTGATCACGATCGACCGGCCGGAAAAACGAAACGCCATGTCGCCCGCCATGGTCGAGCAGATGACGGCACAGTTCCTTGAGTTCGATCGAGCCGACTCGATCCGCGTCATCATCCTGACAGGCGCGGGGGACAAGGCCTTTTGTGCGGGTCACGATATCAAGGACCTCCAGACCGAAGACCTAGGCCATCTCTATGAGGAAGAGCACATGCAAGTCTTCCTCCTGCCCCGCAAAACGCAAAAACCGGTGATCTCTGCCGTCAATGGCTCCGCCTATGCGGGTGGCTTCTGCCTTGCTCTTGCAAGCGACATGAGGCTCGCAGTCCCCAACGCCACATTTGCCGTGCCGGGACCCCGGCTCGGCGTCGTGCCCATTGCCGGCCAGTCATCGAGACTGCCGCGGATTCTGCCCTCCGCGATCGCGAACGAGATGGTCATGGCGGGCCGGCCGCTGACGGCTGCCCGTGCGGAGCATTTCGGTTTCGTGAACGCCTTGGTCCCGCGAGAGCAACTCCTGGAAGAAGCCGTTCGTTTGGCGCGAGACATCGCGGCCATGTCGCGGTTCGCCGTACAGTCCTACAAGCGTATTGCTCAAACGACGCTCTTTCAGGGTGCCGAAGCCGCCGATGCAATGGAGTACTGGCTTGCCATGTCCGCCGGGCATGGCGAGGACGTCAGGGAAGGGCTGGCGGCCTTTTCGGAGAAGCGCGCGCCCGATTTCGCTTCAACGCGGGCGAAGAGATGACCCTGCTGACGCCGGAAATCATGGCATGGGTCGGACGCTCGATTACGTTCAGCAGCGATCCCATTTCGCTGAGCGAGGCGAGGCGCTTCATCGCGGCATCGGGTGATGACAATCCGCTTTACGCGATTCCAGAGGTCGGAGAAGACGCGGGCGGAAAAACGCGTGTGCCGCCCA
>JAKSDN010001334.1 GCA_022360075.1 Kiloniellales bacterium
TAAGAGGGGCAAAAGTCCGGGCAGCGTTGCGGTATCGAGCGATGGTGGCGCTTTCTGGTCTCGGCTGCATTACTGCTGTGCGTGCTTCGAGACGCCCCTTCGGGGCTCCTCAGCATGAGGACAGGCTTTTGATGGCATTAAGATTGGACCTCATGCTGAGGAGCGCTCGATAGAGCGCGTCTCGAAGCACGCAGGCTCTTCATCCAGCGCTCCAAGCCTCTTGCCGTTCCTGTCGCAGAACGCCGATCTATTCTCGCCCGGACTTTCGCCGCTCTTACCAACTTGTCTTCTATCCTGTCACCCTCGGGCTTGACCCGAGGGTCCATCTGAGAACGAGACTCGGCCCTCTATGGATTGCCGGGAGCGCGAAGCGCTCAGGCTTCGCCCGCCCGGCAAGGACAAACAAGACCGTGTGAGGAGACTGAGCGCTTGAACGCTCGTCATGACTTACAGGACGAACTCTGAGCTTTTGCAGTCAGCTTGCCTGCCGGTCCGCGTCGTCCTGCTTGGCCAGGTCGAAGAGCTGGAACAGCACCTCCGGCGGGTGGGCGCCCGATAGCACGTACTTGTTGTTGAGGATGAAGGTCGGCACGCCCTGGATGCCGATCTGCCGGGCGCGGGCATCCTCGGCCCGGACCGCCTGGACCTCGACATCGCTGTTCAGGAAGGCCCTGACCTCGTCGGCCTCGAGACCCGCCGCGACCGCCACTTCGGTCAGGACCTGGTCATCGCCGATGTCGCGGCCTTCGAGGAAATAGGCCTCGAAGAGTCCGTCGACGACGGGATCGGCAACGCCGCGGCTGGTCGCGAAGCTGATCAGGCGGTGCGAGGCGATGGTGTTCGGCGTTCGCTGGATCGCCTCGAAGGCGAAGGGGATGGCCTCGGAGCGCCCGGCCTCGCGCACCCGGTCGTAGACCTGGCGGGCGTTGTCCGGGCCGCCGAACTTGACCTCGAGGTAGCGCTGCCGCTCCATGCCCTCCTCGGGCATCTCCGGGTTGAGCTGAAAGGCGCGCCAGCGGATTTCCAGGTCGCTCTGGGGCCGCTCCTCGAGCGCGCGCGCGAGGCGGCGCTTGCCGATGTAGCACCAGGGGCAGATGGTGTCGGAATAGATGTCGATCTGCATCGCCTGTCCTTCCGTGAATGCTCCTGGCCCTTGACCTCGACCGCCGCGCACCTCAACCATAACGCAAAAGGCGAGAGCGGGCACGCGCGGCACCGGCCCGCCGAATTGCGATAGGAAGGATGTAGGATGCCGGCCGAGCAGCGCCAGGCTTCGATCTTCGACCAGGACCTTGGGCAGACGCCGGCGAACACGGCGCCGCTCAGCCCGATCTCCTTCCTGCGCCGCGCAGCCGCCGTCTATCCGGACAAGACCGCGGTCATCCACGGCGAGCGCCGCATCAGCTACCGCGCCTTCAACGAAAGGGCGAACCGGCTGGCCTCGGCCTTGGCCAAGCGTGGCGTGAGACGCGGCGACGCCGTCGCGATCATGGCGCCCAACGTGCCGGCCATGCTCGAGGCCCACTACGGCGTGCCGATCCTGGGCGCGGTGCTCAACTCGATCAACACGCGCCTCGACGCCGCGACCATCGCTTTCATCCTCGAGCATGGCGAGGCCAAGGTGCTGATCACGGACCGCGAGTTCTCGGAACGGGTCGGGCCGGCCTTGGAACAGATGGCGCAGAAGCCGCTGGTTGTCGACATCGACGATCCCTTGGGCGAGGGCGGCGAGTGCCTCGGCGAGCTGGAGTACGAGGATTTACTCGCCGAAGGCGATCCGGCCTTCGCGAGCGACGAGCCGCGCGACGAGTGGCAGTCGATCAGCCTGCTCTACACCTCCGGCACGACCGGTAACCCCAAGGGGGTGGTCTACCACCACCGCGGCGCCTATCTGAACGCGGTCGGCAATATGGTCACCGCCGGCTTGACCCAGGATTCGGCCTATCTCTGGACCCTGCCGATGTTCCATTGCGACGGCTGGACCTTCACCTGGGCGGTGACGGCCGCCTCGGCGACCCACGTCTGCCTGCGCAAGGTCGACCCGGCGCTGGTTTATCCGCTGATCCGCGATCACGGCGTGACCCATATGTGCGGCGCGCCGATCGTCCTCAACATGCTCGTGCAGGCGCCGGAGGCCAAGGCGGCGCACTTCGCGCGGCCCGTCGAGATCATCACCGGTGGGGCCGCGCCGCCCTCGGCGGTGATCGAGGCCATGGAGGCGATCGGCTTTCGCGTTACGCACGCCTATGGGCTCACCGAGACCTATGGCCCCGCCACTTTTTGCGCCTGGCAGGAGGACTGGGAGGGCCTGGACCTGCTGGAGCGTTCCGGCAAGATGGCGCGCCAGGGCGTCAACTACGTCACCCTGGAGAGCATCATGGTCGCCGATCCGGACACCATGCGGGAATGTCCCTGGGACGGCGAGACCATGGGCGAGCTGATGCTGCGCGGCAACACGGTGATGAAGGGCTATCTTAAGAACCCAACGGCAACCGACGCAGCCTTCGCGGGCGGCTGGTTTCACAGCGGCGATCTGGCGGTGCGCCATCCCGACGGCTACGTCGAGGTGAAGGACCGCTCCAAGGACATCATCATCTCCGGCGGCGAGAACATCTCCAGCCTCGAGGTCGAGGAAGCACTGTATCGTCACCCGCGGGTGCTGGAGGCGGCGGTCGTCGCCCGCCCGGACGAGAAGTGGGGCGAGAGCCCTTGCGCCTTCGTGACCCTCAAGAACGGCGAGGACGCGAGCCCGGAGGACATCATCGCCTTCTGCCGCGATCATCTGGCCCACTTCAAGGCGCCGCGGACGGTGATCTTCGGCCCGCTGCCCAAGACCTCGACCGGCAAGATCCAGAAATACATCCTGCGCGAGCGCGCGCGCGCCCTCTAACCGCCCGTCATCCATGGCCCTCGATCAGAGCTTCGACATCGCCGGCCGCGCCGCCATCGTGACTGGCGCTTCCAGCGGCCTCGGGCGGCACTTCGCCCTGACCTTGGCGCGCGCCGGCGCGAAGGTCGCGCTCGGAGCCAGACGCGTGGAGGCCCTGGCGACGCTGGCGCGCGAGATAGAAGCCTTCGACGGGCGAGCCATACCCTTCGCGCTCGACGTCACCGATGCCGATCAAGTCCGGGCCTGCGTCGAGGCGGCCGAGACCGAGCTCGGACCGATCTCGATCCTGGTCAACAACGCTGGCATCGCCTCGACGAAGAGTGTCATGGAGCTGGCGGAGCCGGACTGGGACCGGGTGCTGGATACCAATTTGAAGGGCGCCTGGCTCATGGCGCAGGAGACCGCGCGCCATATGGCGCGCCTCGGCCACGGCGGCACGATCATCAACATCGCCTCGATCCTTGGGCTCCGTGGCAGCGGGCAGGTCGCACCCTACTGCGCCTCCAAGGCCGGGCTCATCAACCTGACCCGGGCCATGGCGGCCGAGCTCGCCCGCGACGGCGTGCGGGTCAACGCGCTCGCGCCGGGCTACATCGAGACCGACCTCAACCGCGACTTCCTGTCCAGCGCGGCCGGTGAGCGCATTCGTCAGCGCGTGCCCCAGCGCCGCTTCGGCGCGCCCGAGGATCTCGACGGTGCCCTCCTGTTGCTGGCCTCGGACGCCTCGCGCTACATGACCGGCAGCGTCATCGTGGTCGACGGCGGCCAGTCGGCGGCCCTGTAAGAATCCAGCAGACTTGTAAAAGCCCGCAGACTCGGAAGGATGCCCAGGTATGGACTTCTCGCTTTCGCCTGAGATCAACGCCGTGCGCGAGCGCATGCGCGATTTCGTCGCTTCTTCGATTCTGCCCCTCGAGCAGGAGGCGTCGAGCTACGACGAGCACGAGAACATCAGGCCCGATCTCCTGGA
>JAKSDN010000010.1 GCA_022360075.1 Kiloniellales bacterium
TCGGCGATCAGGCCGAGGCCGGCGCCGATCGCCTTGGTCGGGTCGTCGGGCGTCGAAGGCGTCTTGTGCAGGCGCACCGCGCCGCCCTCGTCGGCCAGCACGAAATCGGTGAAGGTTCCTCCGGCGTCGACGCCCAAGCGGTATTTCGTTCTCATGGTCCTCGCTTCATCTCCCTGGGCCGCAGATCACCCGCGCTTGCGGGAGCGCCCCTGACCCGGCGACGGGCCGCGGCGCGGCGGCTGCGATGATCCGTTGTTGTCGCCTTGTTACTCGGCGGCGATGTCGCTCGCGCGCAAGCGCTCGGTCTCGGCTTCGTCGAGCTGCAGCGTCTCGGGATCGACCGCGACGCCGTAGTCCTCGCGCGCGCCCTCGACCGAGACCAGGCCGTTCTTGACGTCCCACAGGACTTTCTCGGCCGGCCTTTCGTAGGGATTGCCGAAACCGCCGCCGCCGGGGTTCTTGTTGGCGGCGCGCTCGCCCGGATTGATGGTCTCGATGATGTTCTTCTTGATCACCTCGACCCCGTCCTTGCGGGTGATCTCGATCCGCCCGACCTTCGGCTCGACCAGCTTGGAGGTAGCTCCGGATGCTCCCATGGCCGGAATGCGCCGGCCCTCGCCGAAGGTGACGAAGGTCATGGGCTTGTCGATCGGCTCGACCTCCCAGCAGGTGCCGGAGCCGCCGCGGAACTTCCCGGCGCCGCCGGAATCCGTCATCAGGCTGTAGCGGTGGATGATGATCGGGTAGGAGTACTCCAGCAGCTCGATGTCGCCGCTGGTCAGCGCCCCGAAGCAGCACTCCGGCCCGCAGGCGTGCCAACCGTCCTGATGCGGCGTGGCGCCGGCCCCGGAGATGATCGAGGCCAGGATCATCGAGACGTATTCCTCGTCGTGCCGCGTGTCCCAGCCGGCGATGTTGCAGCCGTTGGCGTGGCCCCAGGAGGCGCTGACCCGCTCCGGCGCGGCCTGCTCGAAGGCGAAGCGCACGGCGTCGGCCAAAGTCTCCATCGGCGTCGTCGTGCAGTTCATGTGGGGCGCCGGCTCCGTGGCGTTGCAGATCGTGCCCTTGGGGCCCATGTCGACGGTCACGCAGCGATAGAGGCCCTCGTTGTAGGGCGGCGGCAACTGGGCGAACATCATCACGCCGAGATAGACGCCGGAGTAGGAGTTGCCCTCGTAGGAGTTGATGAAGTAGGGCACCTGCGGCGGGCTATCGATCGTGATGTGGCAGGCATCGCCCTTGATCTCGACGTCGGCAGTGATGGTGATGTCGCCGAAGCCGTGGCCGGCATCCTCCAGCACCGCCTCGCCGACATAGGTGCCGTCGGGGACGCTGGCGATCAGCGAGCGCATGTGGCGGTCGGCCATCTGCATCAGCTCGTCGATGCAGGCGCGCACCTGGTCCACGCCGTACTTGTCGAGGAGCGCGATCAGATTGCGCTCGCCGACCTGCACCGCGCCGAGCTGGGCGTTGAAGTCGCCCTCCTGATCGCGGCGCGCGCGCATGTTGGTCAGCAGCAGGTTGATCACGTCGTAGCGCTTCTCGCCCTTGTCGTAGACCTTGACCGGCGGGATGCGCAGGCCCTCGGCGTAGATCTCCTTGGCGTCCGGGTTGTAGCCGGCCGGCACCGGCCCGCCGATATCGGTCAGATGGCCCTTGCAGACCGTCCAGAACACGAGCTCGTCGTTGTAGAACACCGGCTTGTACATGCAGGTGTCGATCATGTGCGAGCCCATGTAGGCGGGATCGTTGTGCATGATGACGTCGCCCGGGTGCAGGTCGTCGCCGAAGAAGCCGGCCACGGCCTTCATCGCCGGGATCAGCGAGCCGAGATGGATCGGGATGTCCTGGCCCTGCATGATCATCTCGGGGACGTGGTTGAACAGGGCGTTCGAGTAGTCGTGCGCCAGGTTGAAGACGCTCGAGCGCGCCGTCTTCTCCAGGGCGACGGTCATCTCGCGCTGTGTGGTTTCCAGAACGCCGCGGACGACCGACAGCGTAATCGGATCGACATTGCCTGCCATGGCCTGTTCTCCTAAGCCTTTCCCACGCCTCGGCTTTCTCGCCGCAACAGGCGAGCTCACGCCTGATTGCCACTGTCCGAGCAAGCTCTTAGACTGAATTTGATATAGAATATCACAGGCCTGGGGTCCCACAAGGTGCCAGATGGCGGGAAGAAGCGGGGCGGCGGACAAGTGCTGAGCGAGACCGAGCGCGCCGCATACAGAACGATGGTTAACGGCAGCCAGCCGCGAATACCGATGGCCGCCTTCCGCCCCGATTCGCGCGCGATTTTGCCCCGTGGAACCGCTGCGCGATGACCCCTGCCGGGCTCGACCGCGTCACCTTGGAGATCATCGGCGGCAAGCTGCATGCCGTCGCCGACGAGATGGCGATCGTGCTGTCGCGCACCGCCATGAGCCCGGTGATCTACGAGGTCCTGGACTTCGCCTGCGGGCTCTGCGACGCCGAGGGCCAATTGATCGCCCAGTCGAACGGCATCACGCTCTTCACCGGCACCTTCGGCGAGCAGCTCCGCACCATCATCGAGAAGTTCGACGGCGCCATGGCGCCGGGCGACGTCTTCATGACCAACGATCCCTATGCCGGCGGGACTCATACAGCCGACATGGCCCTGGTGCGGCCGGTCTTCGCCGAGGGCCGGATCATCGCTTATGCCATGGCCGTGGCCCACTGGACCGAAGTCGGCGGCGCGATCGCCGGCAGCCTGCCACCCGACGCCACCGAGGTCTTCCAGGAGGGTCTGCGGCTGCCCGGCATCAGGCTCTGCCGCGACGATGAATTCGTCGAAGGGGTACTCGACGTCATCACGGCCAACGTGCGCCTGCCGAAGAACTGCCTGGGCGATCTCAACGCAGAGCTGGCCGCGGTGCGCACGGCCGACGCGCGCCTGCAGGAAACGGCCGAGCGATACGGCGTCGAGCGGCTCCTGCGCTGCTTCGCCCATATGCTCGACAGCAGCGAGCGGCAAAGCCGCGAGGCCCTGGCCGCCCTGCCCGACGGCAGCTACCGCGCGCATGACTTCATCGACGGCGACGGCAATAGCGACGCACAGATCCCCATCGAGGTCGCGGTCACAATCGCCGGCCAAGACATCGGCTTCGACTTCACCGGCTGCGCCGCGCAGCGCCGGGCCCCGGTCAACTGCACGCACGGCGCCCTGCTCTCCGCGGTCAAGACGGTATTCAAGGCACTGGTCGCGCCGCAAGCGCCCTCGAACGACGGCTGGTTCCGCCCGATCACCGTAACCATCCCCGACGGCACGGTGTTCAGCGCCCAGCCGCCGGCGCCGGTCGGCTGGTATTACGAAGGCTCGGCCCAGGCCTCGGAGCTGGTCTGGAAGGCCCTGGCGCCGCTCGCCCCCGAGCGCTTCAGCGCCGGCAGCTACATGAGCCTCTGCGCCACCTACATCTGCGGCAGCGACGGCGGTTCGGGCGAGACCTTCGTGCACATCGAGCCGCAGCACGGCGGCTGGGGCGCCACCAACGACCGCGACGGCTCCAGCGCGCTGATCGCCATCACCGACGGCGACACCTACAACTACTCGGTCGAGCTGCTGGAATCGAAGCTGCCCGTGCGCCTGCGCAGCTACCGCCTGAACACCGACGACGGCAGCGGCGCCGGCCGCCATCGCGGCGGTTTCGGCTGCGTCCGCGAGTACGAGATCCTGGCCGACGGCGCCTTCACCTACGGCAGCTTCGGCCGCTCCGTCGAGCGGCCCTGGGGCGCCGAGGGCGGCGCACCCGGCACGCCGAACTACCTGGAGATCGAACGCGACGGCGACAAACGGCGCTACAGCCGGATCTCGCGGGTCGACCTGCGCACGGGCGACGTAATCCGCGTGGTCACCGGCGGCGGCGGGGGCCACGGCGACCCGGCCCTGCGGCCGCGCGAAAGCGTCGAGGCGGACTTGCGCGACGGCTACATCGCGCCGGAGACAGCGCAACGGCTCTACGGCATCGGCGGCGGTGGGCAGTGAGCCGGCTGGCGACCGACGTCGGCGGCACCTTCACCGATCTCGTGCGTTTCGACGAGGCGACGGGCGCGCTCACGGTCGCCAAGGCGCTGACCACGCCGGCCGACCCGTCCCAGGGCGTGATGGATGCGATCCGGCTGGCCAAGGTCGATCTCGGCGCCGTCGGCTTCTTCATCCATGGCGGAACCACCGTCATCAACGCCATCACCGAGCGCAAGGGCGCCAGGACCGCGTTGGTCACCACGCACGGCTTCCGCGACGTGCTGGAGATCGGCCGCGGCAACCGCCCCGATCTCTATAACCTTCAGTTCCAGTCGCCGACCGCCTTCGTGCCGCGCCATCTTCGCTTCGAAGTGACCGAGCGTGTCTCCGCGAAGGGCGAGATCGTCACGCCGCTTCGCCTCGATGAGCTGGACGCCATTGCCGATCATTGCCGGCACGCCGGCGTCGAGGCCGTCGCCATCGTCTTCCTGCACAGCTACCTGCGCCCGGAGCACGAGGCGCGCTGCCGCGACCGGCTGCGCGAACGCCTGCCCGGCGTGAAGATCACCGCCTCGCACGACATCACCCGCGAGTGGCGCGAGTACGAGCGCAGCAACACGGCGGTGCTGAACGCCTACGTGCAGCCGATCATCGAACGCTACTTCGACCGGCTCGACCAGGAACTGGCCACGGGGGGCCTGGCCTGCGGGCGCTATGCCATGCAGTCGAACGGCGGCTCGGCCAGTTTCGCCAGCGCGCGCAACCATCCCA
>JAKSDN010000382.1 GCA_022360075.1 Kiloniellales bacterium
CTCGCCCCTGCGGCGGGCCGCGCACATCGACGCGGCGGTCGCGCTGTTCCGGGAGAGCGACGTTGAGACCGTGGTGAGCGTGGTCGAGGCGCCGCACATCTTCCACCCCATGAAGGTGCTGCGGCTGCGCGACGGGCGCCTGGAGCGCTATTGCCCCGAGTACGAGCGCGAGACCGATCCCGCCTTCGGCCGCAACGGGCCGGCCGTGCTGGTCAACCGGCCGCAAGTGATCGAGCGCGGCGAGCGCTACGGCGATCCGATCGTCCCTTACGTCATGGCGCCGGAGGACTCGATCGACGTCGACGAGCCCTTCGATCTTCGGCTCTGCGACCTGCTGCTGCGCGAGCGCGCGGCCGGCGCTGGCCAGGCCGCCTGACGGCAGAGCAAGGCACGCGCATGGCGATCGAGCTCATCGCCGAGGTCGGCTCCGTCCACGACGGCTCCTTCGGCAATGCCTGCAAGCTGATCGAAGCAGCGGCGGCCTGCGGCGTCGACGGCGTGAAGTTCCAGACCCACATCGCCGAGGCCGAGTCGCTCGCCTCGGCGCCGAGCCCCGCTTACTTCGACGGCGAGCCGCGGATCGACTACTTTCGCCGCACCGCCTTCTCGGAGGAGCAGTGGCGCCGGCTGAAAGCGGTTTGCGCGGCTAACAAAGTCGCCTTCCTGTCCTCGCCCTTCTCCTTGGAGGCCGTGGACTTTCTCGAGGCGGTCGGGGTCGAGCGCTACAAGATCCCGTCCGGCGAAGTCACCAACCTGCCGCTGCTGGGGCGGGTCGCGGCGACCGGCAAGCCGGTGCTGCTGTCCTCGGGCATGAACGATTGGGCCGAGCTCGACAGCGCGGTGGAGGCACTTAGGCCTGGCGGGCCGATCACGGTGATGCAATGCACCTCGGCCTATCCCTGCCCGCCGGAGCGGGTCGGCCTCAACGTGCTCGCCGAGATGGCGGCGCGCTACGGCCTGCCGGTCGGCTTCTCGGATCACAGCGATGGGCTGACCGCCGCGATCGCCGCCGCGGCGCTCGGCGCCAGTGTCATCGAGAAGCACTTCACCTTCTCGCGGCTGATGTACGGCAGCGACGCCGCCAACGCGACCGAGCCGGCTGACTTCGCTCGCCTGGCCGCGGCGCTCAAGGCACTGTCCAGCATGCTGGCCTCGCCGGTCGACAAGGACGACCTCGCCCCCTATGCCGAGATGAAGCGGGTCTTCGAGAAGTCGGTGGTGACCGCACGGGCGCTTGCGGCCGGCACGCAGCTCACCGAGGCCGACCTCGCCTTCAAGAAGCCGGGCGACGGCATCTCGGCCGCGCGCTTCCGCGAGCTGGTCGGCCGGACCGTGAAGCACGACTTGGCAGCCGATCATCCCATTTCACCGGCGGATTTTTCCTGAGGGTTATAGAGCCTTGAAGCGCATCTGTGTCGTCGTCGGCTCACGGGCCAACTACTCGAGCGTCAAGTCGGTGATGCGCGCGGTCCGTGCACACCCCGGGCTGACCCTGCAGGTCGTCGCCGGGGCCTCGGCGCTGCTCGACCGCTACGGCTCCGTCGTCAAGCTGATCGAGGAGGACGGCTTTCAGATCGACGCCCGGGTGCACATGCTGGTGGAGGGCGAGACGCCCCATACCATGGCGAAGTCCACTGGCCTCGGCCTGATGGAGCTGCCGACCATCTTCGACTACCTGAGGCCGGACATCGTGCTCACGGTCGGCGACCGCTTCGAGACGATCGCGACCGCGATCGCCGCGACCTTCATGAACATCCCGCTCGCCCACACCATGGGCGGCGAGGTGACCGGCACCATCGACGAGAGCATCCGACACGCCATCACCAAGTTCGCCCACATCCACTTCCCGGCCAGCCAGGACGCGGCGGAGCGCATCATCAGGCTCGGCGAGGACCCGGACACGGTGCATGTGGTCGGTTGCCCGCGCATGGACCTGGTGCGCGAGATCCTGGAGACGCCACTCACCAACGGCATCGACGAGACCGAGATGCACCGCGGCGTCGGCGACGTGGTGGACGTGAGCAAGCCTTTCGTCATCGTCTCGCAGCATCCCGTCACCACCGAGTTCGGCCAAGGTATTCAGCAAATCACGGCGACACTGAACGCCGTGCGCCGCAGCGGCCTGCCGGCAATCGTGCTCTGGCCCAATGCCGACGCCGGCTCC
>JAKSDN010000875.1 GCA_022360075.1 Kiloniellales bacterium
CTCCTCGCTCAGGCCCGGCTGTACCTCCTGGGCGCGCGCGGCACAGGAGTCGAACAGCGGGCGCCAGCCGGCGAGCGACAGCGCGTTGGGCCGGGTCATGGCGAAGCTGGCGCCGGCGATGTGCATGCGGGCCAGCGCCTGACCCAGGGCGCGGCAGTGCTCCGGCAGGATGCGCTTGGGCCAAAGCCCCTCCAGGAACGAGATGATCGCCGCCGGCCGGCCGCAGAGCTCGTGCAGGGCCGCGCCGTCGCGTGCGCGAATCGGAGTCGGGCAGTCGATGCCCTCGCGCGCCAGATGCTCCATCAGGCCGAGGAAGAAAGGCAAGTCCTCGGCGGCGACGCGCTTCTCGTAGAGCGTCAGAATGAAGCTGTCCGCGCTGGTCCGGAGCAGATAGTTCGAATTCTCGACGCCCTCGGCGATGCCCTTGAAGGACAGCACCTGGCCCAGGTCATAGAGGTCGAGAAAGGCCTGAAGCTCCTCGTCCGAGACTTCGGTGTAGACGGCCATGGGCGCGGCTCGGCAAGGCGAGAGAGGGAGGGCCCGCAGCGCCGGCTGAGGGCGGAAGAATCAGGCGGCCGAGGCGGTGAGCTGGCGCGGCAGCTTGAAGACGACGTCCTCGGACGTGACGGTGACCTCCTCGATGGTGACCTCGAAGCGCTCGCGGCAGGCCGCGATGACCTCCTCGACCAGCACCTCCGGCGCGGAGGCGCCGGCCGTGATCCCCAAGACCTGGAGCGCGCCCAGTCGGTCCCAATCGATATCGGCGGCGCGCTGGACCAGCATGGCGCGGTCGCAGCCGAGCTTGCTTGCGACCTCGACCAGGCGAGCAGAGTTCGAGGAATTCGGCGCACCGACCACGAGCAAGGCATCGCAACGCTCGGCAATCGCCTTGACCGCGAGCTGGCGGTTGGTGGTGGCGTAGCAGATGTCTTCCTTCTTCGGCCCGCTGATCTTCGGGAAGCGGCGTTGCAGGACCTCGATGATGCCGACCGTATCGTCGACCGAGAGCGTGGTCTGGGTGATGTAGGCGAGGCGCTCGGGGTCTTTGACCGCCAGGATCTCGGCCTGGGCCGTGTCCTCGACCAGGAGGATCGAGCCCTCTGGGAGCTGGCCCATCGTGCCGATCACCTCCGGATGGCCGGCGTGGCCGATCAGAACGATCTGCAAGCCGTCGCGGTGATGGCGCTCGGCCTCGCGATGGACCTTGCTGACCAGGGGGCAGGTGGCGTCGACATAGAGCAGCTTGCGGCGCTTGGCCTCGGCCGGGACGTTTTTCGGCACGCCGTGCGCCGAGAAGATCACCGGCACGCCGTCGGGCACTTCGTTGAGTTCCTCGACGAAGACCGCGCCCTGGTCCTGCAGGGCCTCGACCACATAGCGGTTATGGACGATCTCATGCCGTACGTAGACCGGCGGTCCGTACTTCTCGATCGCCCGCTCGACGATCTCGATGGCGCGCTCCACGCCGGCACAGAAACCGCGGGGGTTGGCCAGCAGAATGCTCAGGTTCGGCTTCGTCATGGGATCGGCGATTTCCTCTTCCAGGGCTCGCTCGGGGGCCCGGCTGAGCCGGACCGCGCCCGGGCCCAAGCCTTGTGCTCCGCGATGGCCTTGCCTAGAGTGCTCCTCCCCACCCAAAACCGGCGGGGATCAACGATTTCAGCGTCCGGAACGTAGTATAGCGCAGCGGTGGAGAAAAGGGGTATGGGCCGGAGGCTGTGGCGCGCGCTCGGGCGATCTTCCGCCGTCGGGGATCGGACCCAGGCTTCTTCCGGCGCGGGCCGGAGGCCCGATCGATCGCCGCCTCCGTCATCGGGCCGGGCTGCTTCCCTTTCGTGACTGCCGTGACGCTTCCCTTCGCGAGACAGCGCCAGGCTCCGCTCTCGGGCATGATCGGCCTCGCCTTGTTGGTCTTGCTCTCCGCATGCGGCTTGACCGAAGAGTCGCGGCAGCTCACCTGTCCGGCCTTGGTCGTGGTGCCGGAAGCCTCGCGCCTGGTCAAGTTCGCCGGCTCGGGCCGGGATCTCACCGACGTCGGCTACGAGATCCAGATCGTCGAGCCCACGATGACCTGCTCGTTCGATGAAGAGGAGAGCGCGATCCGCGGGGACTTGACGCTGCGCTTCATTGCCACGCAGGGACCGGCCAATGAGACGAGCCAGGCCGAGTTCGCCTACTTCATCGCCATCGCCGGCGCGGGCGGGCGGCGCGTCCTGACCCGCGAGGAGTTCGCGCTGTCCGTCCCCTTCGCAGGTGCCCAGAGCCGTGTCGGCGTGACCGACGGCCTCGAGCCCCGCATCCCCTTGAACCCGGACCAGGACGGCTCGGAGTACCAGCTCTACATCGGCCTCGCCCTGAGCGAGGAAGAGCTGGAATACAATCGGGAGAATCTGTAAGCCGCCGCGCTCGGCTGGTCGGAGCGTCCATAGGTCTGGCGTCGCGAGCGCCACGTTTCCTTAGTCCGCTTTGCGGACGCCCCCCACCCCGACCCTCCCCCTCAAGGGGGGAGGGAGTTTACGCGTTGATTGCACTGGCCTTTTTCACCTCCCCCCTTGAGGGGGAGGTCGGCGCGAAGCGCCGGGAGGGGGGCTGGCGCGGAGCGCCGAAAAAGGTGCCTCTCGTGCACTAAGCTTGCCCCCCATCACGCCGGTTTGACGCCGCTGCTGTTGACATTCCCTTCGCGGGCTCTAGCCTCTGGCCTGTTACAGCCGACGATCCCCCGCAGGAGAGATCGGGCCGCCGCCGCGGCCCGGCGCCGAAGGAGCAACCGCCCCGGAAACTCTCAGGCAAAAGGACCGCGGGGGAGAGGCGCCTCTGGAAAGCGGACGTAACCCAGCCTTGTTCGGCGTGGGTCCGCGTCTCACCGAAGGGGTAAGCCGGGCGGATCAACGGTTCCGCGCGGTGATTCTCTCAGGTTCCACGACAGAGGGGGACAGGCCTGCCCGAGACAGGCCTGTCGACCAACGCTTGTGGGAGGCCTGGGGTCCGGTGGGCGAGACCGAACAGCTCGAAACAACGCCGCTGCACGATCTGCACCTGGAGCTGGGGGGCAAGATGGTGCCCTTCGCCGGCTATGCCATGCCGGTGCAGTATCCGAGCGGCATCCTCAAGGAGCATCAGCACACGCGCAGCCGCGCGGGCCTCTTCGACGTCTCGCACATGGGCCAGGTCCGCCTGTCGGGCGAGGGGGCGGCGGCAGCGCTCGAGTCGCTGGTGCCGGTCGACATCGTCGATCTCGGGCCCGGACGCCAGCGCTACGCGCTCTTCACCAACGAGGCCGGCGGGATTCTCGATGACCTCATGGTCAGCAATGCCGGCGATCATCTCTTCGTGGTGGTCAACGCGGCCTGCAAGGCGCAGGACATCACCCATATGCGCCAGCATCTCGAAGGCCGCTGCACGATCGAGGAACTGACCGACCGGGCCCTGCTCGCGCTGCAGGGACCGGAGGCCGGGGCCGTGCTGGCCCGCCAGGCGCCGGCTGCGGCCGATCTCACCTTCATGACCGCCGCCGCCATGGAGATCGAGGGCGCCGACTGCTTCGTCACCCGCTCGGGCTACACCGGCGAGGATGGATTCGAGATCTCGGTACCGGCGGCGCGGGCCGACGCGCTGGCCCGGCGCCTCTTGGCCGATGACGCCGTGGCGCCGATCGGGCTCGGCGCGCGCGACTCGCTGCGCCTGGAGGCCGGGCTCTGCCTCTACGGCCACGATATCGATACCGAAACCACGCCGGTGGAGGCGGCGCTGACCTGGGCGCTCTCCAAGGTCCGCCGGGCCGAGGGCGCGCGGGCCGGCGGCTTTCCCGGAGCCGAGACGATCCTGCGTCAACTGGCCGAAGGCGCCTCGCGGCGCCGCGTCGGCCTGCGGCCCGAAGGCCGCGCGCCGGTGCGCGAAGGCTGCGCGCTGCTCGACGGCGAGGGCCGGCGGGTCGGCGCGGTCACCAGCGGCGGCTTCGGGCCGACCGTCGGTGGGCCGGTCGCCATGGGCTATGTGGAGAAGCCACTGTCGGCGGCCGGAACCGAGCTTCAGGCAGAGGTGCGCGGTAAGACCCTGCCGGTCAAGGTTGCCAAGCTGCCGTTCGTCGAGCAGCGCTACTATCGAGGATAGCGAGACAGCGAGGGGAAACGGACAGATGAGCGATTTGCGTTTTACCGAAGATCACGAGTGGCTGCGGGTCGAGGGCGACATCGCCACCGTGGGGATCACCGACTACGCCCAGGAACAGCTCGGCGACCTGGTCTTCGTCGAAGTGCCCGACGTGGGCAAGGAACTCGGCAAAGGCGACGACGCGGCCGTGATCGAATCGGTCAAGGCGGCGAGCGAGATCTACGCGCCGGTGGCCGGCGAGGTGACCGAAGTGAACGAAGCCCTGGCCGACAATCCTTCGCTGGTGAACGAGGATCCGGAGGGCGAGGGCTGGTTCTACAAGATGCGCATCAAGGACCCGTCCGAACTCGAGACGCTGATGGACAAGGCGGCTTACGACGCCCACGTCGAAAGCCAGGGCTGAGCCGAACCCCTTTCACATTGGAACGAGCGGAGCCATGACGGACGCAAGACCCAGCCTCACCGATCTCGAAATGCGCGGCGATTTCGTGCGCCGCCACCTCGGTCCCGGCGAAACGCAGATCGCCGACATGCTGAAGGCCCTGGGGCTGGACTCGCTGGACGCACTCACCGACAAGGCCGTGCCCGGCACGATCCGCAGCGACGAGCCGCTCGACCTGCCCGAGCCGATGGGCGAGCGCGAGACCCTGTCCTACCTGCGGCGCATGTCGAACCGCAACCAGGTCTACATCTCCATGATCGGCATGGGCTACTACGGCACGATCCTGCCGCCGGTGATCCTGCGCAACGTGCTGGAGAACCCCGGCTGGTACACGGCCTACACGCCCTACCAGGCCGAGGTCAGCCAGGGCCGGCTCGAAGTGCTGCTCAACTTCCAGCAGATGGTGAGCGACCTGACCGGCATGGACCTGGCCAATGCCTCGCTGCTCGACGAGGCGACCGCGGCCGCGGAGGCCATGACCATGTCGCGGCGCCTGTCCAAGAGCGCCTCGGACGTTTTCTTCGTCTCCGACGACTGCCATCCGCAGACCATCGCGGTGGTCGAGACCCGCGCCCGCTGGCTCGGCATCGAGGTCGAGGTCGGCGATCCCTTCGCCGCGGACATGGCGGACAAGGACTACTTCGGCCTGCTGCTGCAGTACCCCGGCTCCTCCGGCGCCGTGCGCGACATCGCGCCGGTGATCGAGGCCGCCCAGGCCAAGAAAGCCCTGGTCTCGGTGGCGAGCGACCTCCTGAGCCTCTGCCTGCTGAAGCCGCCGGGCGAGCTCGGCGCCGACATCGTGCTGGGAAACGCCCAGCGCTTCGGCGTGCCGATGGGCTACGGCGGCCCGCACGCGGCCTTCTTCGCCACCCGTGAGGCCTACAAGCGCGCCATCCCCGGGCGCATCATCGGCGTGTCGATCGACGCCGCGGGCAAGCCGGCGCTGCGCATGGCATTGCAGACCCGCGAGCAGCATATCCGGCGCGAGAAGGCGACCAGCAACATCTGCACCGCCCAGGTCCTGCTCGCCGTGATCGCCGCGCTCTATGCCGTCTATCACGGCCCGGACGGACTACGAAAGATCGCCGGGCGGGTCCACCGCATGACCCAGATCCTGGCCCTGGGCCTGAAGCGCCTGGGCTTCGAGGTCGAGACCGGCGCCTTTTTCGACACCCTCACCGTGCGGGTGCCGGGCCAGGCCGCGCGCATCGCCGCGCGGGCCCGCGAGTCGCGCATCAACCTGCGTCTGATCGATGCCGACCGCCTCGGTATCGCCTTCGACGAGACCACGCGCCGGATCAACCTGGAAGCGCTCTGGCGGGTCTTCGCGACCAAGGCCGACCGCCTGCTCGACATCGACCGCCTCGACCGAGAGGTCGAGCCGGTAATCCCGGAGGCGCTGCGCCGG
Organism: Kiloniellales bacterium; assembly: GCA_022360075.1. Next base: position 5,961 of record JAKSDN010000875.1, read on the forward strand.
ACGAGCGAGTATCTCACCCACCCGGTCTTCGAGCTCTATCACGGCGAGACCGAGATGCTGCGCTATCTGCGCTGGCTCGCGGCCAAGGACATCGCGCTCGACCGCTCGATGATCCCGCTCGGCTCCTGCACCATGAAGCTGAATGCGACGACCGAGATGATCCCGGTCACCTGGCGCCCGCTCAGCGCGCTCCATCCCTTCGCACCGCTCGACCAGACCCAGGGCTATCAGCAGCTCTTCGAGGAGCTGGAGGACATGCTCTGCGCGGTCACCGGCTTCGACGCGGTCTCGCTGCAGCCCAACGCCGGCTCCCAGGGCGAATACTCGGGCCTGCTCTGCATTCGCAAGTACCAGGAGAGCCAGGGTCAGGGCCATCGCGACATCTGCCTGATTCCGGCCTCGGCCCACGGCACCAATCCGGCTTCGGCGATCATGGCCGGCCTGAAGGTGGTGGTCGTTGCGAGCGACGAGCAGGGCAACGTCGAGCTCGACGACCTCAAGGCCAAGGCGGCCGAGCATGCCGATCGGCTCTCGGCCCTGATGATCACCTACCCTTCCACCCACGGCGTGTTCGAGGAGGCGATCGTCGAGGTCTGCGAGATCGTCCACCGCCACGGCGGGCAGGTGTACATGGACGGCGCGAACCTCAACGCCCTGGTCGGGCTGTGCCGGCCGGCCGAGATCGGCGCCGACGTCTCGCACATCAACCTGCACAAGACCTTCTGCATCCCGCACGGCGGCGGCGGGCCGGGCATGGGGCCGATCGGCTGCCGCGCCCATCTCGCGCCCTTCCTGCCGGACCACCCGGTGATCGCGGGGGTCAATCCCTCGGCCGGGCCCGAGGGCACCATCGGGCCCGTCTCGGCCGCGCCCTGGGGCTCGGCCTCCATCCTGCCGATCTCCTGGGCCTACATCGCCATGATGGGTGGGGAGGGCCTGAAGAAAGCGACCCAGATCGCGATCCTCAGCGCCAACTACATCGCCCAGCGCCTGGCGCCGCACTATCCCGTGCTCTACACCGGCAAGAATGGCATGGTGGCGCACGAGTGCATCATCGATCTCCGGCCGCTCAAGCAGTCTTGCGGCGTGACCGTGGACGACGTCGCCAAGCGCCTTGTCGACTACGGCTTCCACGCCCCGACCATGTCCTTCCCGGTGCCTGACACCATGATGATCGAGCCGACGGAAAGCGAGGCCAAGCGCGAGCTCGACCGCTTCTGCGACGCCATGATCAAGATCCGCGCCGAGATCGCGGCGGTCGAGGCCGGCGAGGTGGACGCCGAGGACAACCTGCTGAAGAACGCGCCGCATACCCACCACCTGCTGCTCGACGGCGACTGGCAGAAGCCCTACAGCAAGGAGGAGGCCTTCTTCCCGCTGACCGCCCTGCGCGCCGACAAGTACTGGCCGCCGGTCGCGCGCATCGACAACGTCTACGGCGACCGCCACCTGGTCTGCAGCTGCCCGCCGATGGAGGCCTATCAGGAGGCGGCGGAATAGGGCGTCACGCCGCCTGCCTTGACCCAAATCATGGGCCGGCGGTCGTGCAGCGGGCCTAATCCTTGCCCAACCACGAGACGGGCGAGGCCATGAACGTCAAGATCAAGGACCTGATGGTCGAGCGGGTGATCACCGCGCGGCCGCACCACAGCGTCGAGCACCTGCGCGGGCTGATGGAGAACAACGGCCTGCATGCCGTGCCGATCCTCGGGCCGGAGGGCGAGGCGGTCGGCATCGTCACTTCGAGCGATCTGATCGGCAGTCTGAAGGCGGGCACGCCGGCCAGCCGGATCATGTCGCGGCGGGTGTTCTGCGCGCC